>JBGARB010000032.1:0-27895 GCA_044230495.1 Rhodocyclaceae bacterium | reverse complement strand
CGATGCGCGATGCGCATCGCGAATCCCGTCAGCGGTCGGGTCATCAGTACGCCCTCGATCGCCGGGCGGGCATCCACGAAGCCCCCCAGATGCACGCGTTGCGTCTGCAGCAACTGGCGCAGATGGTCCGGATCGTCCACCGCCACCATGCGCAACGGCACGCCGAGCTGCTCGGCAAACGCCTCGAGGAAGTCGTGCGTGAAGGCAGCGTGCTGGCGGGTGTCCGGGCGCGACGGCGAATCGGGATCGATGGCGTTGGGTTCCGGCAACGCCGCCGCGACGAGCATGCCTTCGCGTTGCGGCGATTCGATGCGCGCGCAGGCGGCGACGAGCGCAAACGCCAGACAGGCCAGCACGTGCAGCAGGCGATCGGCGAACGACGGCAGGCGGAGGCGAGCAGGCAAAGGCGGGATCCGGCGGGCGGAATGCAGCGGACTTTACCGCGCGGCTCCGGGCGCGGCGCGCGCCCGGTTCGGGTCCGGACGTGGCTATAATGCGCGCCTTCGCGGAGAGGTGGCCGAGCGGTTGAAGGTACCTGACTCGAAATCAGGCGTAGGTGTAAGCCTACCGTGGGTTCGAATCCCACCCTCTCCGCCACGCATCGCTGCAGAACGCCCCGGCCGTCGGGGCGTTTGCTTTTGTGCCGCGCCGGCGCGTTGCCGCTCCGTCCGCGCGAACATGGGAAAATCACCGCCACGGCCACGGCATGACCCTTGCCGGCGCGATCCCGTGTAAGAAATCCGCGGATCAATCGTCAAAGCTGCAACCCCGACCGGAGCCTCCATGCGCGATACCCGCCCCCTGCTGCTGAAGACCGACTTCCCGGCGATCCGCCGCCATGCGCTCGAGACCATCCAGGTCAACCTCGGCTATCGCTGCAATCAGGCGTGCCTGCACTGCCACGTCGCGGCAAGCCCGAAGCGCACGGAAACGATGTCGTGGGCGACGATGCAGCAGGTGCTGGCGCTGGCCGCGGCGCAGGGCGCGCGCACGCTCGACCTCACCGGCGGCGCGCCGGAACTCAATCCGCATTTTCGTGACCTGGTGCGTGCGGCGCGCAGTCAGGGCCTGCACGTGATCGACCGCTGCAACCTGACCATCCTCGGTGAGCCGGGCCAGGAAGACCTTGCCGAATTCCTTGCGGCACAGCGCGTCGAGGTGGTGGCCTCGATGCCGTGCTACCTCGAAGAGAACGTCAATCGCCAGCGCGGCGATGGTGTCTTCGATGCCAGCATTGCCGGGCTGTGTCGCCTGAACGCGCTTGGTTACGGCCTGCCGGTCGGCGGCCTGGTGCTCAACCTCGTCTACAACCCCGGTGGCGCCAGCCTGCCGCCCGAGCAGACGGCGCTCGAAGCCGCCTACAAGCAACAACTGGCGTCGCGCTTCGGCATCGTCTTCAACCGCCTGTTCGCGCTCGCCAACATGCCGATCCAGCGCTTCGGCAGCACGCTGGTATCGCGCGGCGAGTTCGCCGGCTACATGGGGCTGCTGCGCGGTGCCCATCGCGACGAGAACCTCGCGGGGGTCATGTGCCGGACGCTGATTTCGGTCGGCTGGGACGGCCGTGTCTACGACTGCGATTTCAACCAGATGCTCGGCCTGCCGCTGGGCGGACACATCAGCGCGCCGCGCGTGGCCGATCTGCTGGCGGTGCGTTTCGGCGACGCGCCGATCCGCATCGGCGACCACTGCTGGGGCTGCACGGCCGGGCAGGGCAGCAGTTGCGGCGGGGCGCTGGCAACGTCGGCCGCCGAGACGTCCGCCGCACCGTGAGGCCGCAAGGGTTTCCGGGCAGACCGACGCCGCCTGTACTCGCTCGGGCGCCGCTTGGCCGATGCATCACGAACGGACCGGCATTCGCGCCGGCCGACGCAACCCGCGCCGCACACCGGGCGCTCTTGGAGATTTGACATGAACCGCAGACATTGGCTTGCCACGCTGCCCGCCGCGTTCGCCGCGGCGCTGGCCGGCACGCGATGGGCAACGGCCGCACCCGCCGCAGGCGGGGCCGTGGCACCGCTGAAGAAATCCTCTGCCGAATGGCGCGCGCTGTTGCCAGCGCCGGCCTATGCGGTGCTGTTCGATGACGCCACCGAGCGCGCCGGCAGCAGCCCGCTCAACGCGGAAAAGCGCGACGGCACCTTCGTCTGCGCGGCTTGCTTCCTGCCGCTGTTCGACAGCAAGGCGAAATACGAAAGCGGCACCGGCTGGCCAAGCTTTTACGAAGCGCTGCCCGGCGCATTGGGGACGCGGACCGACTACAAGCTGATCCTGCCGCGCACCGAATACCACTGCGCGCGCTGCGGCGGGCATCAGGGCCATGTCTTCGACGACGGTCCGCAGCCCACCGGCAAGCGTTTTTGCAACAACGGCGTCGCGCTGCAGTTCGTCGTGCGCGGCACGCCGCTGCCGGCGTTGCGGACATGAGCCTGGCCGTGCTGCGTCGTTGGGGGGCGTGGTTGGCGCTGTGTCTGCTGCCGGCGATGGCGACGGCCGGCTCGATGGGCGGCGCGACGGTTGGCGCGAGCGCGACGGCGGTCTTTGCCGGCGGCTGTTTCTGGTGCTCGGAGGCCGATTTCGAGGCGCTGCCCGGCGTGATGGCGGTCGAAGCGGGCTATACCGGGGGCACGGTGCCGAATCCGACGTATGAACTGGTCGGCACCGGCATCACCGGACATGCCGAGGCCGTCCGCGTGCGCTACGACCCGACGCGCGTGAGCTACGCGCAGTTGGTGGAATACTTCTGGAAGACCATCGATCCGACAGTGAGGGACCGGCAGTTCTGCGATCGCGGCGCCGAATACCGCTCGGCGATCTTCTGGGGCAACGAGGCCGAGCGGGCGATTGCCGAGGCCAGCCGCGATGCGCTGGCGAAGTCCGGCCGCTTTTCGCAGATCCACACGCAGATCGTCGCCGCATCGACGTTCTATCCCGCCGAGGACTACCACCAGGACTATTACAAGAAAAATCCGCTGCGCTACCGTTACTATCGCTATGCCTGCGGGCGCGATGCGCGACTGCAGGCCGTGTGGGGCGAAAGCCGGTGAAACTACAGTGGTGGTGGCACGGCGGTAGCGCGCGCCCTGCCACCTGCCGCCCATTGAAAGGATGCCGTTGCCCCCGTTCGCCTTGCGTCGCCTGGTCCTGCCGCTCATTGGCCTGCCGCTGCTAGCGATCGCGATGTGGACGGCGCTTGGGCTGGGCTCGCTCATCGAGTTGCCGTGGCATGAGTGGCCCGCGGCGCTGGTGGCGGCGGTGCAGGCCCAGCCGTTGCGCATGGGCATCCTGATTCTGGTGCTGCATGCGCTGGTGGCGGCGTTGGCGTTGCCGGGCGCCGCGCCGCTGATGTTCGTCGCCGGTGCAGGCTTCGGCGTCGTCACCGGCACGCTGATCTGCCTCGCCGGCTGCACGGCCGGCGCCACCCTGATGATGCTGGCCGCGCGTCAATGGCTGCGACCGTGGCTGACACGCCGGCACGCCCATCGGCTGGCCGGCCTGGACGCGCGACTGGCGCGCGAAGGTGCCTCGCTGCTGTTCGCGCTGCGCATGCTGCCGGTGCTGCCGTTTTCGCTGACCAACATCGCCGCCGGCATGGCCGGCATGAAGGCGTGGCCCTTTTTTCGCGTCAGCTTCGCCGGCATGCTGATCGGCACCGTGGTGTACGTCAATGCCGGCGCGCAGATGGCGAGCATCGACTCGGTCGACGCTCTGGTTTCACCGCGGATTGTCGCGTCGCTCGCGGCGATTGCCGTCGTGCCGTGGCTGGCCGGGCACCTTGCCCGGCGGATGGGGTGGTCGGCGGCGACGCCGGCAAAGGAAGCATGAATCGCATGTCGCGCACGCTGGTGCTGTTCAACTACGATTTCGACGCCATCGGCTTCGCCCGCCATGCGACGCGCTTTCCCGTCGACGCTGCGGGCTTCGACCTGTTCAGCTTTCCGAGCAACGCGCGGCTGGCCTTCTTCGATCTTGAGCGCTTCACGGCGCGATTGGCGGCGCGTGCCGCGAAGCGCGGGTGGAACGCCGTGACGAGCCATCAGGAGCAATTCGGCGCGCTGGCCGCGGCGCTGCTGGCCGAGCGCATGGGCTGGCCGGGCACGCCGGTCGATGCCGTGCTCGCCTGCCAGCACAAGCTGCATGCGCGGCAGGTGCTGCAGGCCTGCGCGCCGGAGGCCAATCCGGCATTCGCGCTGCTGCCGGTGCGCTATGGCGAGCCGGTGCCGCAGGGCCTCGCCTATCCGTGCTTCGTCAAGCCGGTAAAGGCGGCGTTCTCGGTGCTCGCGCGCACCGTGGGCAGCCGCGACGAGCTGGCGGCGATGACACGCTTCGGTCGCGGCGAGTTGTGGGTGATCCGCCATCTGGTCGAGCCCTTCGAGCGCATCGCCCGCCAGCGCCTGCCGCAGGCCGGCACGGCGCACCGCCTGCTGATCGAAGCGCCGATGCGCGGCCGCCAGTTCAACCTCGACGGCTACGTGTTCGGCGGCCGCATGCAGGCGCTGGGCGTCGTCGAATCGGAGATGTACCCGGGCACGCAGGCCTTCATGCGCTTCGCGTATCCGTGCGCGCTGCCGGATGCCGTGCGGGCGCGCGCCGCAGACGTCGCGCGGCGCTTTCTCGACGCCGTCGGCTTCACGCACGGCCTGTTCAACATGGAGTTCTTCTACGACGCGGCCGACGATCGCCTCGGCGTCATCGAGTTCAATCCGCGCATGGCATCGCAGTTTTCCGACCTCTACTTGCGTGTCGATGGCGTCGATCTGCATCGCATCGCGCTGGCGCTGGCCCATGGCGACGATCCGGCCGGCCTGCCGCGCGCTGCGCCGGTGGCGGGCGCCGCGGCCAGCGTGGTGTTCCGCAGCTTCGATCCGGCCGCGCGCATCGCGATGCCCGGCGTGGCGGCCCGTGCGGCGCTGGCGCGGGCCTTTCCCGATGCCTTGCTGTTCCGCTTCGAAAAATCCGCCGGCGCCATCGCGCGCGACTTCAAGTGGCTCGACAGCTACCGCTACGGCATCCTGCATCTGGGCGGCGCGGATGTCGACGACCTGCGCCAGCGTTGCGAATCGGCTTGCGCCATGCTCGGCTGGGCGGTACCTTGGCAGGTAGAACCCGTCCACGCCGCTGCGGCAGGCGCGCCCGCACGACTTTCCCTGGAGACTTCCTGATGCAATTCGATGCCTTCGTTCGTCGCGCGCGCGGCGTGCTGTTGATCGTGATGGCGGCCCTGCTGGCCGGCTGTGGCGCGATGACGGCGCAGAATCCCGGCGGCACGTATTCGCCGGTGAACGCCGTCGCCGTCGGCGGCGAGCCGCGCGTGCTGCTCGGTGGCGCCGACGTCGTCGCCTATTTCAACGAAGGCCGCCACCGCGCCGGCGAGGCGCGCTTCGCCAGCCGTGTCGGCGACATCGGCTTCCATTTCGCCAGTGCCGAGAACAAGGCGGCCTTCGACGCCGACCCGGCGCGCTTCCTGCCGCAATACGGCGGCTATTGCGCCAATGGCATCGCCTACGGCATTCCGTGGGGTGGCGATGCCGATACGTGGAAGCTCATCGACGGCAAGCTCTACATCTTCGGCGGTGCGGCGTCGAAGGATGCCTTCGAACTGGATGAAAAAGCCAATCTGGCGCAGGCCGAGAAATACTGGCGCGAAGAGATCGCCGGCCACCACAGCTTCGTGCGCCGGGCGTGGCGACTGGTGGTGCGCGTGCCGCACTACCGCAGCGGCGAGGAACTCGCGCGCGCGGTTGCCAACGCGAAAGCCAAACCCGCGCCATGAACGCACCACGCCTGCTGCAGATCGCCCGCGACGTTCCGGCGGCGATCCGTGACGAACTGCTCGCCGGGCTGACGGCGGCGGTGCCGCACGTGGCGCCGAAATACCTCTACGACGCACTCGGCGCGCGGCTTTTCGCCGCCATCACCGAACTGCCCGAGTACTACCCGACGCGTACCGAAGCCGCGATCTTCGCCGCCGATGCCGCCGCGATGGCGGCGCACCTCGGCCCGGTGGATACGCTGGTCGACCTGGGCGCCGGCAATTGCGAGAAGGCCGCGCGGCTGTTCGACGTGCTTGGGGTGCACCGCTACGTCGCCGTCGACATCTCGGTGGCCTATCTCGAACATTCGCTGGCGATCCTGCAGCGCCAGCACCCGGCGATGGACCTGCTCGGCGTCGGTCTCGATTTTTCGTCGCGGCTCGATCTGCCACCGCAGGTCGGCGACGGTCCGCGCACGATCTTCTATCCGGGCTCGAGCATCGGCAACTTCACGCCCGACGAGGCGCTGGCATTCCTGCGTCAGGCGCACGTCGCGGCGCAGGGCGGCGCCTTGTTGATCGGCGTCGATCTGGTGAAGGACAAGGCCGTGCTCGATGCCGCCTACGACGATCCGCTTGGCGTTACCGCGGCCTTCAACCGCAACCTGCTGCGGCATTTCAACCACCTCGCCGGCACCGATTTCGCGTTGGCCGACTGGGCGCATGTGGCGTTCTACGATGTGGCGCGCTCGCGCATCGAAATGCACCTCGAGGCCTTGCGCGAAGTCGCCGTGCGCTGGCCGGGCGGTGTGCGCCGCTTCGCCGCCGGCGAGCGCATCCACACCGAGAATTCGTACAAATGGCGCGTCGAGGATTTCGCCGCGCTGCTGGCGCGCGCCGGCTTTTCGAACCCGCGCCACTGGCAGGACGCGCGCGGCTGGTTCGCCGTATTCGCGGCGCACGCATGAGCAGGCGCCGTGCCACCACCACTGTCGTTTGCGCAGCGGCCTCAGCGCGCCGCGCAACTGCGGAAGCCGGCGTGGATGTCGTTGCGCTCGGGCGTGAAGAAGTTGCGATAGCGCGGATGCGCCATGCGCGGCGACGTGGCGCCGCTGGCACCGCGCAGCACGTAGCGTTCGCCGAACCAGGGCGCCGAGTAGTCGCGGTAGGGATGCGCGATGAAACCGTCGAAGGGCAGGAAGCGGCTCGCCGTCCATTCCCAGACGTGGCCCCACGCGAAGCCGGGCAGCGTCAGCGCCGCCGCTTCCCATTCGGCTTCGTCGGGCAGGCGGCGGCCGGCCCAGCGGCACCACGCATCGGCTTCGGGCCACGTCAGGTGGCAGGCCGGCGCATCGAACGCGAGCGGCTGCCAGGCGCCGTCGCGGCGCATCTGCCAGCCGTCGCCGCCCCGTCGCAGATAACGCGGCGGCGCCACGCGCTCGGCCGCCATGAATTCGACATAGCGGCGCCAGCTCACCGGCACGGCATCGATGTCGGTGGCGGCGATGTCCACGTCTTGCGCCGGACATTCGTTGTCGAAGGCGAAGCCGGCACCGTCGTGGCCGAGGCGCCAGCGCTGCGCCGGCACCGCCAGCACCGCGGGCGCGGGCAGTGCCGACTGCGCCGGACGCAGGTCGTGCGGCAGGTCGATGTCCAGCGCCTGCGCCATGTAGATGGCGGCCTCGCCGTGCATGTCCTCATGGAACAGGGAAAGCCGGTAGAAGTACAGCGCATCGGCGGCGGCTTCGGCCGCCAGCAGGGCGAGCGTCTGTTCGAGGCTGGCGGCCAGATAGTCGCGCGTCGCCGCCAGGTCGGGCAAGGGCAGATGCCAGCGCGTGGCGTGGGCGACGAGACTGGAGTTGTACAGCGCGTCGGCGTCGGCGACGAGGCTCGGCGGGCGCGCGTGGTCCGGATCGCAGGCAAGACCGGCCGTGCGCTGGCGATTGCGGCCGATCCACCATTCCTGGAACCATGCCACGTGCCCGGCTTCCCACATCGGCGGATTGAGCTGCGGCGAGTACGGCACGGCGAGCGACGGACCCAGCGCGGCCACGTAGGCGTCGAGCAGGCGCAGCGTGCGCGTGCGCGTGGCTGCCAGCAGCGTGGCGAGCATGCCGGCATCGGCCGTACGTGCGTGAATGGCGGTCGAATAATCCATGGGTAGACTCTATCAAAGTGCCGCATCAGGGGCCCTGCCGGGCGGCGTCATCGTCACGCCGGCGCTGGCCGATGCCAACAACGGCAACTGGCATACCGCGCGGCGCTGGCAGCAACATCTTGCCGGCGTCCATCCCGTGCGCGTCGTGCGCGAATGGCCCGATGCGGCGGCCGCCGACGACCGGTTCATGATCGCGCTGCACGCCCGCCGCTCGGCGGCCTCCATTGCGGCCTGGCACGCGGCGCGCGGCGATGCCGGGCTGGCGCTGGTGCTGACCGGCACCGACCTCTACCGCGACATCGGCATCGATGCCACGGCACGGCATTCGCTGGACCTCGCGCGGGTGCTGGTGGTGTTGCAGGAAATGGGCATTTCGGCGTTGCCGGCGTCGTTTCGCGCCAAGGCGCGGGTGATCTTCCAGTCGTGCACGGCGCGGCAGCCGCTCGCCAAGCCCAAGGGCCGCCTGCGCGGCGTGATGGTCGGCCATCTGCGCGACGAGAAATCGCCGCAGACCCTGTTTGCCGCCGCCGGCCAGCTGGCAGGGCGTGATGACATTTTCATCGACCACATCGGCGCCGCGCTCGACCCGGCGTTCGCGCGTGCGGCGCAGGCGACGATGCGCGCCAATCCGCGTTACCGCTGGTTCGGCGGGTTGCCGCGGGACGAAGCGCGCCGGCGCATCCAGCGCGCGCACCTGCTGCTGCATTGCAGCCGCATGGAAGGCGGCGCGCAGGTATTGATCGAGGCGGTGACCAGCGGGACGCCGGTGCTCGCGTCGCGCATCGACGGCAATGTCGGCATGCTCGGCACTGACTACGCCGGCTATTTCGAATGGAACGACGCGTCGGCACTGGCCTCGCTGATCGCGCGCTGCGAGGACGAGCGCGGCGCGCCCGATGGCGGCTTGCTGGCGCGACTGGCTGACCAATGTGCGCGCCGTGCGCCGCTGTTCGCGCCGGCGAACGAACGGGCGGCGGTCCGTGCGCTGGCGAGCGATTTGCTGCAATCTTCGCCACGCCCATGACGCCAGCCGCCACACCCATCCTGCGCGACATCGTTCTCATCGGCGGCGGCCACAGCCATGTCGGCGTAATCCACATGTTCGGCATGCATCCCGAGCCCGGCGTGCGCCTGACCGTGATCTGCACCGATACGGATACGCCGTATTCCGGCATGTTGCCCGGCTACGTCGCCGGACATTACGGCTTCGACGATGTGCATATCGACCTGCGGCGGCTGGCACAATTTGCCGGCGCGCGTTACATCCGCGACGAAGTGACCGGCATCGACCGTGCGGCGCGCCTCGTGCATTGCGCCGGGCGCCCACCGGTGCGCTACGACGTCCTGTCGATCAACATCGGCTCGACGCCGCAGCTCGACGGCGTGCCCGGCGCTGCCGAACATGCCGTGCCGGTGAAGCCGATCCGCGCCTTCAACGAACGCTGGCTGGCCCTGCTCGCGCGCGCGCGCGCCAGCACGGCGTCGCTGACGATTGCCATCGTCGGTGCCGGTGCCGGCGGCGTCGAGCTGTGCCTGGCGATGCAGCACCGCCTGCGCCGCGAGCGCGCGGAGCGGGGCGGCGATCCCGCCATGCTGCACTTCCATGTTTTTTCCGCCGACGCCCAGATCCTGCGCACGCACAACGCGGCGGTGCGGCGGGCGTTCGCGCGCACGCTGGCCGAACGGGGCGTCGAGGTGCATGTCGGCGCGACGGTGAGCCGTGTCGAGGCCGATGCCTTGTACACGGCCGATGGCACGCGACACGCCGCCGACGAGATCGTCTGGGTCACGCAGGCCGGCGGCGCGGCGTGGCTTGCGCGGACCGGCCTCGCGCTCGATGCGCAGGGCTTCGTCATCGTCACCGACACCTTGCGGACCGTCACCGACACTGCGATCTTCGCCGCCGGCGATTGCGCGGCGTTCCAGCCTCGCGCGCTGGAGAAGGCCGGCGTCTTCGCCGTGCGCATGGGCCGGCCGCTGGCCGACAACCTGCGTCGCGCCGTGCGTGGCGAAAGCCTGCGCGCCTACCGTCCGCAGCGCCACTGGTTGTCCTTGATCAGCACGGGCGACCGGCATGCCGTCGCCTCGCGCGGACCGCTCTATCTGCGCGGCGATTGGGTCTGGCGCTGGAAGGACCACATCGACCGCACGTTCATGCGCAAGTTCACCGAGCTGCCGATAATGGATGCAGCGCGCGCGCCGGCACCGGCACCGACGCTGCCGCTCGACGCCGGCGAAGCGCAGCAGGCGATCTCGGCGCTGGCCATGCGCTGCGGCGGTTGCGGCGCCAAGGTCGGCGCCAGCGTGCTGTCGCG
The DNA here is from genome assembly GCA_044230495.1 of Rhodocyclaceae bacterium. Lineage (GTDB taxonomy): Bacteria > Pseudomonadota > Gammaproteobacteria > Burkholderiales > Rhodocyclaceae > JADJEF01. Next base: position 17,670 of record JBGARB010000032.1, on the reverse strand, counting down.
CGCCCTGGCGAACATCGAGCCGTTGGCGCGCGACGACGTGCTGATCGGCCTCAAGGCGCCGGACGATGCGGCCGTGGTGCGCGTGCCGCCGGGCATGGCGATGGTGCATACGGTGGATTTCTTCCGTGCCTTCATCGACGATCCGTATGTCTTCGGCCGCATCGCCGCGAACCACGCGCTGGGCGACCTGTTCGCGATGGGCGCAGCGCCGCAAAGCGCCACCGCCATCGCCACCGTGCCGCCCGGTCTCGAAGCGCAAGTCGAAGACACCCTGTACCAGATGATGTCCGGCGCCGTATCGGTGCTCAACGACGCCGGCTGCGCGCTGGTCGGCGGCCATACCGGCGAGGGCGCCGAGCTGGCGCTCGGCTTCGCGCTCAACGGGCTCATCGACGAGCGGCTCGCCGGTGTGATGACGAAAGGTGCGCTGCGGCCCGGCGACGCGCTGATCCTGACCAAGCCGATCGGCACCGGCACGCTGTTCGCGGCGCATGCGCGGGGTCGCGCCAAGGGCCGCTGGATCGATGCCGCGCTGGTCTCGATGCAGGTCTCCAACCAGGCCGCGGCGGCGTGCCTGCGTGCCCACGGCGCATCGGCCTGCACCGATCTCACGGGCTTCGGCCTGCTCGGTCATCTGGTCGAGATGACGCGGCCCTCCGGCGTCGATGCGGAAATCGACCTTGCCGCGCTGCCAGTGCTCGAAGGCGCCGAAGACATGCTGGCGGCGGGCATCTCCAGTTCGCTGGCGCCGGCCAACGTGCGCCTGCGTCGCGCGTTACGCGATGCGCAAGCGGCGATCGCGCATCCGCGCTACGGGCTGTTGTTCGATCCACAGACGGCGGGCGGGCTGCTGGCCGGCGTTGCCGGCGGGCAGGCGGAGACGTGCATCGCGGCCTTGCGTGCGGCGGGCTATGCGCAAGCCGCGGTGATCGGCCGCGTGCTGCCGCAGGGCGACGACGCGGCGCCGATCGTGCTGCGGACGTGAAACTACAGTGGTGGCGACACGGCGCTTTGTAAGGATGGGCGACGCCATGCGTCGAATCAGGCTCCAAGGACGGTGCGCCGCCCGATAACGACAAGGGAAACGCGATGCGCAAGACATGGTTGGTGACATTGCTGGCCGCCGCGTTCGTCGCCTATTTCGCGTTCGACCTCGGCCAGTACCTGACGCTGGCGGCGATCAAGGCGCGCCACGCCGACCTGACGCAGCTGCATGCGGCGCAGCCGTGGCTCGCCGCCGCCGCGTACTTTGCGGTGTACGTCGTCGCGGCCGGCGCCTCGCTACCCGGCGCAGCCCTGTTGACGCTGCTCGGCGGCGCGATCTTCGGCCTGTGGTTGGGCACGCTGATCGTGTCCTTCGCGTCCACCATCGGTGCCACCCTGGCCTTCATCGCCGCGCGCTTCGTCCTGCGCGACTGGGTCGCCGCGCGCTTTGGCGAGCGGCTGCGCGCGATCGACGAGGGCGTGCGCCGCGAGGGCGGCTTCTACCTGTTCACGCTGCGGCTGGTTCCACTGTTCCCGTTCTTCCTCGTCAACCTGCTGATGGGCCTGACGGCGATGCCGGTGCGCACGTTCTACTGGGTCAGCCAGGTTGGCATGCTGGCCGGCACGCTGGTATATGTGAATGCCGGCACGCAGCTGGCGCGCATCGATTCGCTCGCCGGCATCGCGTCGCCCGGCGTGGTGCTGTCGTTCGTGCTGCTCGGCGTGTTTCCGTTGATCGGCAAGCGCATCGTCGAGATGGTCCGCGCCCGCCGGGTGTATGCCGGGTGGCAGAAGCCGGCGCGCTTCGATCGCAACATCGTCGTCATCGGCGGCGGCAGTGCCGGCCTCGTCACCGCGTACATCGCGGCGGCGGTCAAGGCCAAGGTCACGCTGATCGAAAAGCAGCACATGGGCGGCGACTGCCTGAACACCGGCTGCGTGCCGTCGAAGGCGCTGCTGCGCTCGGCGAAGTGGCTTAGCCACCAGCGCCGCGCCGAGGAGTTCGGCTTCCGCCGTCCCGCCACCACTGTCGTTTCATTTGCCGACGTGATGGATCGCGTTCGCCGCATCGTCGATGCGGTGGCGCCGCACGATTCGGTCGAGCGCTACACCGGGCTGGGCGTCGATGTCATCGAGGGCGAGGCGCGCATCGTCTCGCCGTGGGAGGTCGAATTCGTGCGCAACGACGGCACGACGGGACGCCTGACGACGCGCAGCATCGTTGTCGCCGCCGGCGCGCGACCCTTCGTGCCGCCGATCCCGGGCATCGACGACGTGGGCTACCTCACGTCCGATACCCTGTGGCATCTGCGCGAACTGCCGCCGCGCCTCGTCGTCCTCGGCGGCGGCCCGATCGGCTGCGAGCTGGCGCAGGCCTTCGCGCGGCTGGGCAGTGCCGTGACGCTGGTGGAGATGGCGCCGCGCTTGCTGGTGCGCGAAGACGAAGACGTGTCGGCGCTGGTGGCCGCGCGTTTCGTTGCCGAAGGCGTCGATGTGCGCACCGGCCATGCGGCGAAGCGCTTCGAGGTCGTCGATGGCGTGCGCACGCTGATCGCCGAGCGCGAAGGCGAGACGGTACGCATCGCGTTCGATGCGGTCATCGTTGCCGTCGGCCGCGTTGCGCGGCTCACCGGCTACGGGCTGGAGACGCTCGGCGTCGCCACCGGGCGCACGGTCGCGGTCAATGAGTTCCTGCAGACCAACTTCCCCAACATCTATGCCGCCGGCGACGTGGCCGGGCCGTTCCAGTTCACGCACACGGCGGCGCATCAGGCGTGGTATGCCGCCGTCAATGCGCTGTTCGATCCGTTGTGGAAATTCAAGGCCGACTATTCGGTGATCCCGTGGGCCACCTTCGTCGAGCCGGAGGTCGCCCGCGTCGGACTCAACGAGCAGGATGCCAAGGCGCAGGGCATCGCGGTCGAAGTGACGCGCTACGGCATCGACGATCTGGATCGCGCCATCGCCGACGGCGAGGCCCACGGCTTCGTCAAGGTGTTGACCGCCCCGGGCAAGGACCGCATCCTCGGCGTCACCCTCGTCGGCGAACACGCTGCCGACCTGCTCGCCGAATACGTGCTGGCGATGAAGCACGGCATCGGCCTGAACAAGATCCTCGGCACCATCCATGTTTATCCGACGCTGGCCGAGGCCAACAAATATGCCGCCGGCGTGTGGAAGAAGGCGCATGCGCCGCAACGCCTGCTGGCGTGGGTCGGGCGCTTCCACGCCTGGCGGAGGGGCGCATGAAGGCGGGGGCGATCGCGCTGGTGCTGGCGGGTGCGGGCATGAGCGCGACGGCGTTTGCGGCGGAACCGCTGTGGGTCGGCCGCTTTGCCGCGCAGGGTGAAGTGGCATCGCCGTGGCGCGTCGAGCGCTTCGACACCAAGGTGCCGGCGACGCAGTTCCGCCAGCGCGAATGGGACGGCGTGGCCGCCGTCGAAGCGCAGGCGAACGGCAGCATGGCGCTGCTGGCGCGGCCGGTCGACGTCGATCTGGCGCGTACGCCGGTGCTGTGCTGGCGCTGGCGCGTCGATGCGCCGCTGGTCAAGGCCGACATGGCCACCAAGGCTGGCGACGACTATGCCGCACGCGTCTACCTGAGCTTTACGGTGCCGGCGGACACGCTGGGCTTCGGCACGCGGCTGGCATTGGGCGCGGCGCGCGCGCTGCGCGGCGATCAGGTGCCCGATGCGGCAGTGAATTACGTCTGGGACAACCGCCACGAGATCGGTACGACGCGTCCCAACGCCTACACCGACCGCGCGCGCATGCACGTGCTGCGAAGCGGCGCGGCACACGCGGGGCAGTGGGTCGCCGAGGCGCGCGACGTGGTGGCGGATTTCACGCGCGCCTTCGGTCATGCGCCCTTGCGCCTGACGGGACTGGCGCTGGCCAGCGATACCGACAACACCGGCGAGACGGCGCGTGCCGGGTTTGCCGATTTCCGCTTCGTCGAACGGGCCGAGGCATGCACGGCGGTGTGAGGACGGCGCTGTCCATTGTCATGCCGGTGCTCGACGAGGCGGCCGGCATCGTGGACGCGCTGATGCCGCTGCAGGCGTGGCGCGCGCAGGGCATCGAGATCGTCGTCGTCGATGGCGGCAGCATGGATGGCACGCCGGCGCTGGCGGTGCCGCTGGCCGACCGGGTCATCGACTCGGCGCGCGGACGCGCGCTGCAGATGAACGCCGGCGCCCGCGTGGCGAACGGCAACACGCTGCTGTTCCTGCATGCGGATACGCGCCTGCCTGCCCACGCACCGGCGCTGGTGGCGAGCGCGCTGGCGGCCGGCCGCGTGTGGGGCCGCTTCGATGTGCGCATCGACGGACGCTCGCCGTGGCTGCGCCCCACCGCGTGGTTGATGAACCGGCGCTCGTGCCTGACCGGCATTGCCACGGGCGACCAATGCATCTTCGTACGCCGCGACGCGTTCGATGCCGTCGGCGGCTATCCGCCCATCCCGTTGATGGAGGACATCGCGCTCTCGCGGCTGCTCAAGGCGCGCTCGCGCCCGGCCTGCATCGCGTCGCGCGCGGTCACGTCGGGCCGCCGCTGGGAGAAGCACGGTGTCTGGCGCACGGTGTTCCTGATGTGGCGACTGCGGCTGCGCTACTTCTTCGGCGCCGATCCGCGCGCGCTGGCGATCGAATATGGCTATGCCGTCGATGACTAGCGCGGTCACCGTCGCCGTGCTGGCGCGCGCGCCGGTGCCCGGACAGGCGAAGACGCGCCTGATCCCGGCGCTCGGCGGCGACGGCGCGGCACGTCTTCAGGCGTGGATGACGCGACGCACGCTGGCCACGGCGCTGGCCGCCGATATCGGCCCGGTCGTGCTCTGGCATGCAGGCGACATCGATCCGGGCGATGCGCGCATCGCCCTGCGGGCACAGCCGGCGGGCGACATCGGCGCACGCATGGCGCATGCCGTGGTGGCCGCCGGCGGCCCGGTGGTGGTGCTCGGTACCGACTGTCCGCTGCTCGATGCCGCGACGCTGCGTGCGCTGGCCGGCGATCTGGCGACGCATGCGGCCAGCATCGTGCCGGCCGAGGATGGCGGCTACGTCGCCATCGCGCTGCGCGGTGCCGCCGCCGCCGTATTTGCCGACGATGCGTGGGGCGATTCCGGCGTGATGGCGCGCACACGCGGGCGGCTGGCCGCGACGGGCATCGCGTGGCGCGAGCAGGGCGTCGTGTGGGACGTCGATCGCCCGGAGGATCTGCCGCGGCTGTTCGCGGCGTTCCCTGACGCAAGGCTGTCACTTTCGGCGGGCGCGGAGTCGGTAACATGAGTCCCTATGCAGCCCTCCGCCGATCCGCCGGCAGCCGACGACCGCGATCTTTCGCGCATGCGCGCGCAGATGCTGCGCTTTGCCGCGCTGCAGTTGCGCGACGACGCGCTGGCCGAGGATGTGGTGCAGGAGGCGTTCGTCTCGGCGTTGCAGAAGAACGACCAGTTCGCCGGCCGCTCGGCCTTCAAGACGTGGGTGTTCTCGATCCTGCGCAACAAGATCATCGACGCCATGCGCCTGCGCGGCCGCAGCGTCAATGTCAGCGCGCTGGGCGAGGACGAAGCCGCCATGGATGAGACCTTCGACAGCCTGTTCAAGGCCAATGCGCACTGGCAGCCGTGGGCCGCGCCCGCCGCCTGGGGCAATCCGGAGGAAGCCTTGCAGCAGGATCAGTTCTGGGTCGTCTTTGAGGCCTGCGTGACGCGCCTGCCGGCCAACACCGCGCGCGTCTTCATGATGCGCGAATTCCTCGAATACTCGACGCCGGACATCTGCAGCGAATTGAAGATCAGCGAAAGCAACTGCAATGTCATCCTGCATCGGGCGCGCAACGGCCTGCGTGCCTGCCTCGAGCAGACCTGGTTCGGAGGCACCCGCTGATGCTGGCCTGCAAGGACGTCACGCGCCTGCTGTCCGAACGTGCCGATCGGCCGCTGGGCCGGCGCGAGCGCTTCGGCATCTGGTTGCACCTGTGGATCTGCAAGGGCTGCGCGCGCTACGACCGGCAGATGAAGTTCATCAGCGACGCTTGCCGGCAGTTCGTTGCGCGGCAGAAAAGCGACAAGCCCTAAGAGGCGATCAGCGCCCCCAGCGCGGCGACCAATGCGACGTGCGCCAGCAACGCGGCGTCACTGCGCAGCGCACGGCGGGCGTAGGCGTGCCCGACCCGGCGCAGCAGTTGCCATGAGGCGACCAGCCGGCCGCGCACCCAGCCATGGCAGGACGCCTGCATGTGGGCCACGGCCGCCGCATGCGCCTCGGCGCTGCCCGGCACGGCCTGCGCATGGGCGTCGTCGAGGGCCTGGCGCCAGAAGGCGCGGACCAGCGTGTCGGGCATCCGGGCCCGGCGGCCCATCCACCACGCGAGCTGCGGCGGTCGGGTTTCGGCGGCGGATGGGTGCTCCGGCAATTTCGGTGTCGTGTTCATGGCCGACACAGTGCCAAAAAAGCATGCGTGAAGTGTGACGATTTCCTAGAGCAGGGGCTCTAACCCACGAAATTGCGGCCCGTGGGGCACGATCCGGGCGGTTTTCGCACCGCGCCGGTGCGAAATGGACGCTACAGCGATGCGCCGTCGAATACCGTGACCGGCAGCGAAAAGGTGTCCACACCCTCGACGCAGCCCAGATTCACGCGGTAGTGACCGGGTTTGCGCAGCGTCTGGTGCAGCGGATAGATGCCGCAACGCGTGCAGAAATGATGCTTGGCGACGCCGCTGCCGAAGGCATAGGTGCCCAGGGCGCCGTCGGCGGCGTCGATGCGCATGTCCTCCGGCGCGATCACGAAGGCGCTCATCACGGCGCCCTTGCGCTTGCAGATCGAACAGTTGCAGCGCATGCCGGCGTCGATCGCCGGACCGTTGAAGCGGAAGCGGACGGCGCCGCAATGGCAACTGCCGGTGTATTCGGTCACGATGGGCTCCTAGGTGAAACTACAGTGGTGGTGGCACGGCGCCATGGCGATCATACGATGTGGCACGCGACCTGCCGGCCGCCGACATCGCGCAGCAAGGGGACTTCTTCGCGGCAGCGCGCCTGCGCGAACGGGCAGCGGGTGTGGAAGGTGCAACCCGCGGGCGGACCCAGCGGGCTGGGCAGTTCGCCGACGATGCGGATGCGTTCGCGGCGGTCGGCGCGGCGGATCGCCGGCGTCGCGCTCATCAGCACGCGCGTGTACGGATGCAGCGGCTCGGCGTAGATCGTGCGCTTGTCGCCGATCTCGACGGTGCTGCCCAGATACATCACCAGCAGATCGTGGGCGACATGCTCGACGACGCCGAGGTTGTGCGAGATGAAGACGTAGCTGGTGCCGGTGCTGTCCTGCAGGTCCATGAACAGGTTGAGGATCTGCGCCTGGATCGAGACGTCGAGCGCGGAGACCGGCTCGTCGGCGACGACGATGCCGGGGTCGAGGATCATCGCCCGCGCGATGGCGACGCGCTGGCGCTGGCCGCCGGAGAACATGTGCGGGTAGCGGCGCGCATGCTCGGGCCGCAAACCGACGCGGGCGATCATCTGCGCGATGCGCTCGGCGCGCTCCGCGGCGCCCAGCGCCGTGTTGATGAGCAGCGGCTCGGCCAAGGCGGCGGCGATGGTCTTGCGTGGATTGAGCGAGGCGTACGGGTTCTGGAACACCATCTGCACGCGCCGGCGCAGCGCCGGATTCTTCGCGCCGCCCTGTGCGGCGGCATCCGCGCCGTCGATCAGCAGGCGTCCGGCGGTCGGCGTCTCGATCATCGTCAAGGCGCGCGCCAGCGTGGACTTGCCGCACCCCGATTCGCCGACCACCGCCAGCGTGCGGCCCTTGTGCAGCGCGAACGACACGCCGTTGAGCGCCTTGACCAGCGCATGGCCGCGAAACAAGCCGCGGCTGACGCGGTAGTGCCGCGCCAGCCCGTCGGCCTGCATCACGATCGGTGGTGTCATGCCGTGCGCTCGAGCGGACGGATGCAACGCACGCCGTCGATGGCCGGCGGCCGCTGAAGGTTGCATGCCGCATCGGCGTAGGGGCAACGCGGCGCCAGCAGGCAGCCGGTGGGGCGATCGAAGCGCCCCGGCACGACGCCGGGCAGCGCCGACAAGCGGGCGGCACCGCGGTTGTGCTCCGGGATCGCCGCCAGCAGCGAGGCCGTGTAGGGGTGGCGCGGCGCGGCGAACAGGCGCTCGGCCGGCGCTTCCTCCAGGATGGCGCCGGCATACATGACGCAGATGCGCTCGGTCATCTCGGCGACGACCGCGAGGTCGTGGGTGATCAGCACCAGCGCCATCTGCTGCTCGCGCTGCAGGCGCAGCAGGAGATCCATGATCTGCGCCTGCACGGTGACATCGAGCGCCGTGGTCGGCTCGTCGGCGATCAAGAGGCGCGGCTTGCAGGCCAGCGCCATGGCGATCATCACGCGCTGATTCATGCCGCCGGAGAGCTGGTGCGGATACGCGCCGAGCCGGTTCTTCGCATCCGGAATCTCGACCATGTCGAGCAATTCGAGCACGCGCCGCCCGAGCGCGTCGCCGCGCAGGCCCAGGTGCACGCGCAGCGCCTCCGACAGCTGGTAGCGCACGGTATAGGAGGGATTGAGCGCCGCCAGCGCATCCTGGAACACCATCGCGATGTCCTTGCCGATGATCTGCCGGCGCGCGGCGGCCGGCATCGTCAGCAAATCGCGGCCGTCGAAGCGCAGCGCATCGGCGCACACGCGTCCGGGCGCGTCGATGAGACCCATTGCCGCCATCATGCTGACCGACTTGCCGGAACCCGACGCGCCGACGATGCCGACGCGCTCGCCGGGCTGGATCGCCAGATCGATGCCGTCCACGGCAATGCTGGCGGCGCCGGGCGGGCCGAACGCGACCTCGAGGTTGCGGATTTCGAGCAATGCCGTCATGCCAGCCGCTTGAGCTTGGGGTCGAGCGCGTCGCGCAGGCCGTCGCCCATCAGGTTGATCGACAGCACCGAGACGAGGATGGTCAGGCCCGGCATGGTGACGACCCACGGCGCACGCTCGATGTAATCGCGTGCGGCAGAGAGCATCGTGCCCCACTCGGGCATCGGCGGTTGCACGCCGAGGCCGAGGAAGCCCAGTGCCGCGGTTTCCAGCACGGCGGCGGAGAATTGCAGCGTGGCATTGACGATCAGCGGCGGCGCGCAATTGGGCAGCACGACCAGCAGCATCAGCCGCAGCGTGCCGGCGCCGGCGACGCGGCTGGCGATGACGTACTCCTTGTTGATCTCGGCCAGCGCCGCGGCACGGGCCAGGCGCACATAGCCGGGCAGGGCGGCGATGGCGATGGCGATCATGGTATTGACGAGGCCCGGGCCGAGGATGGTGATGATGCAGATCGCCAGCAGCAGGCTGGGCAGCGCCAGCATGATGTCCATCGCGCGCATGATCAGCGGCGACAGCCAGCGTTCATGGAAGGCGGCGGCAAGTCCGAGCAGCACGCCGGGCAACAACGACATCAGCACCGACAGCAGGCCGATCATCAGCGAGACGCGCGCGCCGTGGATCAGGCGCGAGAGGATGTCGCGGCCCAGCTCGTCGGTGCCGAGCAGGAAGCGCGTCTGCCCGGCGTCATGCCACGACGGCGGCGTCAGCAGATGGTCGCGGAACTGCTCGACCGGATCGAAGGGCGCCAGCCACGGCGCGAACACGGCGGCGAGCACGATCAGCGCGAAAACGCCGGTGGCCGCCAGCGCACCGCGGTTGGCGGCGTAATGGACGACGAACTCGCGCAGCGGGCCGGGCGCGGCATCGGCGAACGGTTCGATGGCGGTTGCGGCTGCTCGAGTCATGGCGCCGCTCAATGTTCGCCGCGGATGCGCGGATTGACGACGCCGTACAGCAGATCGACGATCAGGTTGACGCTGACGAAGACGACAGCCGAAACGAGGATGCCGGTCTGCACGACCGGATAGTCGCGGCGGGCGATCGAGTCGATCAGCCATTTGCCGATGCCCGGCCACGAGAAGATCGTCTCGGTGAGCACCGCGCCGGCGAGCAGGCTGCCGGTCTGCAGGCCGACGACGGTGATGACCGGGATCAGCGCATTGCGCAGCGCATGCACCAGCACCACGCGCAGCGGCGCCAGGCCCTTGGCGCGCGCGGTGCGCACGTAATCCTCGCGCAGCACTTCGAGCATCGACGAGCGCGTCATGCGCGCGATCACCGCCATCGGGATCGTGCCCAGCACCATCGTCGGCAGCAGCAGGTGGGCGAGCGCCGAGCGCAGTGCGCCCGGTTCGCCGGACAGCGCTGCGTCGATGAGCATGAAGCCCGTGCGCGGCACGATGTCGAATTCGATGGCGATGCGCCCGGACACCGGCGTCCAGCCCAGTTGCACCGAGAAGAACATGATGAGGATCAGCCCCCACCAGAACACCGGCATCGAATAGCCGACGGTGGCCAGTCCCATCACGCCCTGGTCGAACCACGAGCCGCGCTTGAGCCCGGCGACGATGCCGAGCGCGAGGCCGAGCACGGTGGCGACCAGCAGCGCCGAAGCCGCCAGTTCGACGGTGGCCGGAAACAGCACGAGGAATTCCTTCGCCACCGGCTCGCGCGAGACCAGCGACTGGCCGAGGTCGCCGTGCATCAGCTTGCCGACGTAATCGGCATATTGCTCGTAGAGCGGCCGGTCCAGCCCCATGCGCTTGATCATCGCCGCATGCACTTCCGGGTCGAGCCGGCGCTCGCCGACCATGACTTCGATCGGGTCGCCCGGCACCAGCCGGATCAGGAAGAACGCCACCAGCGTGATGCCGATGAAGGTCGGGATCACGGCCAGCAGGCGGCGGACGACATGCGCGAACATAGGCGCGGCAATTTACCCAAAAAAAAGCGGGGCCGTGACAGGCCCCGCGAACTGGCAGGTGTTGCGGATCAGAAGAACTTGTATTCGAGGATCAGCGCGAAGGCGCGACCACGCGGGTCGGCGACGCGCGGTTCCCAGGAGCTGCCGGACCCCAGATTGGAGTCGTAATTGACGGCGAACGGCGGATCCTCGTCGAGGACGTTCTTGATGATGCCGGTGATCGTCAGGTTCTTGATGCCCGTGTAGCTCGCCGAGAGGTTGTAGGTGACGTAGCTGTCGACCTTCTCCTTCCAGTCCGGTGGCGACACGCGGCCCGACGCGACGCCCGGCAGCACCTGGTCGTCATAGCCGCTGCGATACGTCTGCGACAGCGTGGCGCTCCACTGGTCGAGCTTGGCGGTGATCCATGCGCCGTGCTTCCAGCGCAGGCCGAGGTCGCCGCCGAAGGTGTATTTGCCGACTTCGCTTTCGCCGAAATCGGCCGATGCCACGACGCGCGACTTCTTCTCGAGCAGGTAGGTGCCGTCGAGGCCGGCCGTCCATTTGGCGCCCATGCCGTCCCAGGCGCCGCGCAGGTTCAGCTCGATGCCCTCGGTGACCGATTCGCCGGCATTGATCCAGCGGCGGTCCACCGCGACCAGCTTGCCGGTCGCATCGCGGAAGAAGCGATCCTCGAACAGGTCGTAGTTGTCGATGAGTTGCTGCAGCGACAGGATCTGGATGCGGTTGTCGCGATCGATCTTCCACCAGTCCATGCCGATGCTGAAGGCCGAGCTGGGTGCGAAGACGAAGCCCACGGACTGCATTTCGGCTTCCTCGGGGCCGAGGTCGGACTTGCCGCCGGTGATGATGTCGGCGGCGCGATCGATGAATTCGCAACCCGGCTCCGTCGTGCTTGGGCGACCCGACGCACAGGTGGCCGGATCGACCAGGTCGCGGCCGGTGTAGACGGCGCTGATCGGCGCATTGAAGATCTGGTTGAAGGTCGGTACGCGGAAACCGGTGCTGTACGAGCCGCGGAACAGCAATTGCTGCATCGGCTGGTAACGCACGGCGACCTTCGGATTGGTCGTCGAGCCGAAGCCGGAATAATCGTCGCGGCGAACGGCCAGCTGGGCTTCGAGGCCGGTGGCGATCGGCACGATCAGTTCGGCATACACCGCCTTGACGTCGCGATCGACGCCGGCCAGCACGTTGCCGTCGTCGAACGGCGCAGCAAGGATTTCCGGGCGCGCCGACGCGGCGCGCTGGTCGCCGTTGAACTCGTATTCCTCCGTGCGGAAATCGACGCCGAAGGCAGCCAGCACGTCACCGGCAGGCAGCTTGAACAGCGGACCGGACACGGCGGCGTCGATCTGCGTCAGGGTGAACTTGCCGCCGTACAACACGACGCCGGCGGCCGAGGCCTTGGCCAGCTCGGCAAGGCCGGCTTCGCTTTGCGTCTGCCCCGGCAGCAGGAAGGGATTGATGAGGCCGGTGGACAGCGCATTGGTGATGCCGTAGGCGATCGGATTGCCCGACGCGTCGTTGACCGAGCGCGTGTAGTAGTAGCCGGTGCCGAGCTTCGATTCGGATTCGCTGGTCGCCTGCAGCATGCCGGCCTTGTAGTCCCAGTTGCCGATCGGACCGTCGATGCCGATGAAGAAGCGCTGCGTATCCGTCGTCGTCTCGATTTCGCGCGGGCCGCATTCAATGCAGCGCCAGCGATAGGCGATCGGCAGGCCGCGCGAGGCTTCGAGCGACGGGAATACGGCGACCAGGCGATTGAAGATGTCGTCATACACGGCCGCGGAATTGGCATTGCGCGGGAACATGTACTGGCGCGTGGTGGCGGGCGTCAATTGAACGTTCGAGAAGCTCTTGGCAGAATCGACGCTGGAGCCGGTGATCTCGGCCGCGAGCTTGTGCTCGCCGAGCTTCAGCGTGCCGCGGAAGACGTAGTTCAGGTTCTCCACCGGCTGCTGCAGCACGGCAGCGCGTCCGGTATCCCAGGCGCAGGCGTATTGCGCCTGCGGGAAGTCCCAGATTTGGTAGTCGTACGGCGCCATGCCGTCGATGGACTCGCATCCGGCACCACCCGGCAGGTTCAGCGCATTGATGCCGCCCGAGGCGCGCACGGTGGTGCTGCCCGGCAGGAAGGGCGCCGCGCCGCTTGAGGGGATGATGCTGCCGGCAAACGGCAGGATCGTGCCGTGCGGCGTGCCGCGGGTATCGACGTGCAGGCCGCGGTTCGACTGGAAGGTATTGACGAAATCCCGCTCGGACCCGCGCAGCATCTTGTTGTCGCTGAAGGACACCGTCGCCAGCAGGTTGTAGCCGTCCTTGTCGTAGTCGCCGAATCCGGCCACGGCGGACACCTTGAAGATGTCGCCGCCGCCCGCTTCGGTGACATCGGCCGTGGCCTGCGCCGACAGGCCGGTGAAATTGTTGCGCAGGATGAAGTTGATGACGCCGCCGATGGCATCGGTACCGTAGATCGCCGAGGCACCGTCCTTGAGGATTTCGATGCGGTCGACCGCCGCCATCGGGATCTGGTTCAGGTCGACCTGGCCGCCGTTGAGGCCGTGCGAGGCCACGCGCCGGCCATTGAGCAGGATCAGCGTCGCGTTGGCGCCCTGGCCGCGCAGGTTGGCCGACGTGGCGCCGTTGTTGCCGCGGGCCGCGCCATCGACGACGTCGGCATTCGAGGCGAGATTGTCGAGGCCGTTGCCGTTGGCCGACAGCGCCATGATGACCTGCTCGGCGGTGGTGATGCCCTCGCGTTCGAGCTCCGCACGGCTGATGATCTGCAGCGGCAGCGCGCCTTCCGAGGCGATGCGCTTGATGCTCGAGCCGGTGATCTCGACGCGTGCCGCCGACGGTGCGTTGGTCTGTGCCAGCGCCAGCGTGCTGGAGCCGATGACGGCAATGGAAACGGCCAGGGTCTTCAATCTCACGGGGGATCTCCTCTTGGAATGCGGTGTGGCCGAGAAATGGCCTGTTACAGAATAATCGCAACGCAGCCTAATGGCTGCAAATTGCGTTGGCTAATGCCTGCTCGTGTTTTCGCTATAACCTCCGGGAATGGCGGGCGCACGTTTCGTCGCCACGGTGGTGCGGGCAGGTTTGTAGAGTGCGCCCTTTCGGTGCGAGGTGGCAGGTCATGGCAATAGGGCGCGGACGTTCCGGGGCGGTCATCAGCGCGGTCTGCGCGGCGCTGCTGTCCGGCTGCGCCGGCTGGCTGCCCGTCGATACCACCTACACCTCGCGCAACCAGGACAGCCGCGCGCAGTTCCTCGTGCTGCACTACACAGACGGCGATTTCGATACCTCGCTGAAGGTGCTCACCGAGGGCCGCGTCAGCAGCCACTACCTCGTCGCCGAGTCGCCGCCGCGCATCTACCGGCTGATCGACGAGGACCGCCGCGCGTGGCATGCCGGCGTCAGCGAGTGGCAGGGCCATACCGCGCTGAACGCCGCGTCGATCGGCATCGAGATCGTCAATGACGGCGCCATCGACAGTCCGCAGGGCCGTACGTTCGCGCCGTATCCGCCGGCGCAGATCGAACTCGTCGTCGCGCTGGTGAAGGACATCGTCCGCCGCCACGCCATCCGCCCCGACCGCGTCATCGGCCACAGCGACATCGCGCCGCAGCGCAAGGTCGATCCGGGGCCGAACTTTCCATGGCGGCGGCTGGCCGACGAAGGGCTCGTGCCGTGGCCCGACGAAGCCGTGGTGGCCGGCCTGCGCACGCGCTTCGAGGCCGCGCTGCCCGACATCGCGTGGTTCCAGGACAAGCTTGCCCGCAACGGCTACAAAGTGCCGCGCGGCGGCGAGCTGGATGACGAGACGCGGCGCGTGATCGCCGCCTTCCAAATGAAGTATCGCCCGCAGAAATACGACGGCGAGCCCGACGCCGAAACCGCGGCGCGGCTGGGTGCGCTGGTCGGCATCAAGGCCGATTGATGGCGGGCGTTCCGTTTCGAATGGTCGCCGGCCTGGCGGCCGCGTGCTGGATGTTCGTCGCCGCAGCGCAGGTGCCGGCGCCCGTGCGCGCGGCGCTGGCGCGGATGAACCTCGTTGAAGACGACATCGCCTTCGCCCTGCGCCCCGCCGATGGCGGCCCTGGCGCGCATGAGCATCAGGCCGATCGCGCGATGGCACCGGCTTCGACGATGAAGCTGGTCACCACCATGGCCGCACTCGAACTGCTCGGCCCGAACTGGCGCGGGCGCACCGAGTTGCGCCTCGATGGCCGCGTGCGCGGCGGCACGCTGCACGGCAACGTGCATCTGCGCGGCCTCGCCGACGCCGACCTCGGCGTGCCGGCGCTGCTCGAACTGCTGCACGCACTGCGCCAGCAGGGCATCCGCCGCATCGCCGGCGACATCGTGCTCGATCGCGACCACTTCACGCCGGCGCGCACCGACCTCGGCCTGCCGCCCTTCGACGAGGGCCCCGAATGGCAATACAACGTCATTCCCGATGCGCTGCATCTGGCCGGCAGCGTGCTGCGCGTGCGCCTTGCCGCCGATGATCGCCGGCTGACCGTGCGCACCGAGCCCCGGCTGTGGGGCATCGACGTGCGCCACGCCATGACGCTCGTCGATGGCGAATGCCGTCGCTGGGACGACGCCTGGCTGCCGCCCGAAGTGCGGGTGACGAAGAAGCGCCGCGTGCAGGTGGTTCTGCGCGGCACCTTCCCGCGCGGCTGCCAGCGCCTGGCCGAGCTGCAGCTCTTCGACCGCGACCTGCTCGCCAACCGCATCCTTCGCCAGCTCTGGGCCGATCTGGGCGGCGCCCTCGACGGCCGCGTGCGGCCCGGCACCACGCCCGAAGGTGCGCGGCTCGCCGGCCAGCATGCCTCGCGGCCGCTGGCCGAGATCATCCGCCACATGAACAAGGCCTCCGACAACGCCGAGACGCGGCTGCTGCATCTGGCCATCGGCGCGCAGGCGCCGGCCGAGCTGCGCGCCGCGCACGCCACCACGCAGGCGGCGGCCAACGCGCGCATCGGCGAGTGGATCGCCGCGCAGGGCATCGCCACCGACGGCCTTGTGCTCGACAACGGCAGCGGCCTGTCGCGCAGGGAGCGCATTGCGCCGCGCCAGCTCGCCGCCTTGCTGCACGCCGCGGCGGACAAGCACTGGGCACCCGAATTCATCGCCAGCCTGCCGCTCGTCGGCGTCGATGGCACCATGCGCAACCGCCTCAAGGACAGCCCTGCCGCGGCGCGTGCGCGCGTCAAGACCGGCACCCTGCGCGATGTCGATGCCAACGCCGGCTATGTCCGTGACACGAGCGGGCGGATGTGGGTGTTCTCGGCGATGCTGCGCCACGACCCAGGCACCAAGGCCCGGCCGGTGCTCGACGCACTGATCGACTGGATCGCGCGCGGCGCACCGGATGACGTGCCGGCGCCGTGAAACTACAGTGGTGGCGGGACGGCGGTCAGGCGGGCAACGCGTGGGCAGCCGCGACGCATACCGCGCATGTTCGCTGCGCTGCTGCCCGCGCCGTCAGGCTGCCAGCAGGCTGCAGCGCGGAATGCGCGCCAGCACTTCGCCCAGCGCGTCGCGCGCCATGGCGGTGTCGTAGTTGGCCTGGCCGCGCAGCCACCAACCGTCGCTGAGGCCGAAGTAGCGGCACAGGCGCAAATCGGTGTCGGCGGTGATCGCCCGCTTGCCGGCGACGATGTCGCCGATACGTTGCGGCGGCACGCCGATGTCCTTGGCGAGACGGTACTTCGTCAGCCCCAGCGGCTTGAGGAACTCTTCCTCCAGCATTTCACCGGGCGAGACCGGGGGGATGGTGCGCATGGTCGTTGCTCCTCAGTGATAGTCGACGATTTCGACGAGGCAGGGTCCTTCGGTGGTCCAGACGAAGCACACCCGCCATTGGTCGTTGATGCGGATGCTGTGCTGCCCTTTGCGGTTGCCTTTCAGCATTTCGAGATGATTGCCCGGTGGAACGCGAAGGTCTTCGAGAACGGCGGACCAATCCAGCTGCTCGAGCTTGCGCAGCGCCTGACGCTCGATGCTCGCCCAGCGACGTATGCGCCGCCCGCTGAACAGCGCCTCCGTATCCCTGCACGCGAAGCTCTTGATCGGCATGGCCAAAGCTTAACGAGGCGCATGCATAACGTCAAGCGTTAATGGTGCGACGACGCGGTGAAAGCGCGCGCCCGAAACTACAGTGGTGGTGACACGGCGCTACACGCGCACCGCCGGGCCGAGCAGGCGCAGCGTGCCGGCGGTGGCGTCGATCTCGGCCGGCAGGCCGATCGGCAGAGTCATTTTCTCGGCGACATGGCCGAACTGCGCGCCCATGTACACCGGCACGCCGAGGCCGGCGAAGTAGTCGGCGAAGACTTCTTCGAGCGTCAGCGTGCCGTAGCCGTCGCCGGGATTGCAGTCGGTGAATTGCCCGATCGCGACGCCGGCGAGCCGCTGGAAGGCACCGGCGGCGCGCAGGTGCGCGAGCACGCGGTCGACGCGATAGATGTATTCGTTGATGTCTTCGAGGCACAGGATGGCGCCGTCGAAGTCGGGCCACCACGGTGTGCCGGCGAGCGTGGCGAGCACCGTCAGATTGCCGCCGACGAGCCGCCCGCGCGCGATGCCCGGCGTCAGGGTGCGCGTGCGGAAGCGTCGCGGCGCCGGCAGCGTCTCGGCGTCTTTCGGGTTGGCCAGCGTCGGCGCTTCGCCGCGCACGACGATGCGCTCGAAGATGTCGCGCGACCAGGCGTTCCATTGCGACGAGGCGGCCGGCGAATGGAAGGTGACGAGTCCGGTGCGGCGCTGGATGGCGTTGAGCAGCACGGTGATGTCCGACAGGCCGCCGAAGAACTTGGGGTGGCGCCCGATCAGATCGAAGTCGAGCAGCG
>JBGARB010000113.1:0-6204 GCA_044230495.1 Rhodocyclaceae bacterium | reverse complement strand
CGGAAATGAAGGCGGCATTCGTGTTCAATTTCGTCCAGTTCACCAACTGGCCGCCCGGTGTGCTGCCCGATGGAACCGCCGCGGTCGTCTGCGTGCGCAGCGGGTCGGCGCTGGCGCAGCGGCTGGGCGACGTCGCCGGGCGCAAAGTGCCGGGGCGGACCTTCGTGCTCAAGCCGTTGCCGGCCGATGCCCGCGGCTGTCATGTCGTCGTCGTGGACCACGAGGATGCGGCATGGTTGTCGGCTGCCTCGCGCGGCCTGTCGCAGTGGCCGGTGCTGGTGGTCGCCGACGACAATGACGGACAGGTCACCGGCAGCGACATCCGCCTGGCGCTTTCCGGGCGCAAGATCGTGTTCGACGTGGATGGCGTCAGCGTGCGCCGCGCCGGCCTGGCGGTCAGTTCGCGCGTGTTGCAGTTGGCAAGGCAGATCCGGTGAACGCTGCGCCGAACGATCCCGGCGACATCAGCCAGCGCTTCGTCCGCGCGAGCCTGGCGACGGCCATCGTCGCACTGCTGATGGTCACGGTGCTGTTGGCGGGGTTTCAGTATGCCGCGCTGCGCAGTGCCCTTGATGACGATGCGCGCGCCGAAGCCGCGGTCATCGCCGATACCTTGTCGGCGTCGCTGATGTTCCGCGACGAACGCGCCGCCAACGATGTTCTGGCCAGCTTGCGCCATTCGCCGGCGGTGACGCTGGTCAGCGTTTACGACACGCAGAACGTGCTGTTCGCCCAGTTCAGTCGCGGCGAAGTCGCTGTCGTTCCCGACCACAAGCCCCACGTGCTGACGGATCGCGCGGAGTTCCGGTTCGCCGATTACGAACTGACGCTGCCGATCCGCTACCGTGAGGTGACGACCGGCCATCTGCACGTCGTCAAATCGCTGCGGCCGATGTACGGGCGCCTGGCCTTGTTCCTGTTGGCGACGATGGTCATCGTGCTCGGGGTGCTGGCGCTGGCCCGGCTCGTCGTCCGCCGCGCGCGCCAGGAAATCGGCAAGGCGGAAGAGAAGCTGCATGTGCTGGCGCATGTCGATGCCGTGACCGGGCTGGAGAACCGCCATGCCTTCAATGCCCGTCTGGTTCATGCGGTGGAACTGGCACGGCGCTTCAATGAAAAAGTCGCGGTGATCGCGCTCGATCTCGACAACTTCAAGTCGGTCAACGACACGCTCGGCCATCAGGCAGGCGATGAACTGCTGCGTCTGGTGGCGCATCGCCTGCGCGATGCCTTGCGCCGTGACGATACGATCAGCCGGCTGGGCGGCGACGAGTTCTCGGTGATCCTGCCGAGGTTGGCGGACGAGGGCGAACTCGCGGTGGTTGGCGAAAAGATCATCAAGAGCTGCAGCGAGCCGTACCGCATCGGCGGGCGCGAGTTCTTCGTCACCACCAGCGTCGGCATCGCCGTGTTTCCCGATCACGCGATCGACGCGGAGGCGCTCGTCGGTTGCTCCGACCGGGCGATGTACCGCGCCAAGCAGCAGGGCAAGAACACCTGGGTCATCTTCTCGGCGGACATGAACGAAGGGCTGGTGCGCAGGGTGGCCATCGAGAACGCGCTGTGGCAGGCCGTGGCGCGCAATGAAATCGACCTGCACTACCAGCCGCAATTTGCCGCCGACGGCAAGCGGGTGCTCGGCGCCGAAGCGCTGATGCGCTGGCGGCACCCGGAGTTCGGCAACGTCTCGCCCGCCGACTTCATTCCGATCGCCGAACGCAACGGCCAGATCGTCGTGCTCGGAGAATGGGCGTTGCGTCGCGTGGCACAGGATGCGCTGCAGTGGCGAGGCGTGGACGGCAAGCGTCTGCGTGTCGCCGTCAACGTATCGGCGCGGCAGTTCGGCGAGCCGGCGTTCGTCGAGCTGGTTGCCGGCGTGTTGCGCGAATCCGGCCTGCCGCCCGAATGCCTCGAGATCGAGCTGACCGAATCGGTGCTGATGGAAAACGTAT
The DNA here is from genome assembly GCA_044230495.1 of Rhodocyclaceae bacterium. Lineage (GTDB taxonomy): Bacteria > Pseudomonadota > Gammaproteobacteria > Burkholderiales > Rhodocyclaceae > JADJEF01. The sequence goes on along the minus strand of JBGARB010000113.1, from coordinate 4,252 downwards.
CGCAGCAGATGGAAACCATGGCCCGTTTGCGGGCACTGGGCGTCGAGCTGGCGATCGACGACTTCGGCACCGGCTATTCGTCGATGGCCTACCTGCGCAACCTGCCGGTGGACCGCCTGAAGATCGACCGCGCTTTCGTGCGCGATCTGCCGCAGTCGAGCGATGTCGCGATCGTCCGCGCGATGGTCTCGCTGGCGCACAACCTCGGTCTTGAGGTCGTCGCCGAAGGCGTCGAAACGGAAGCGCAGCGCGCCCTGCTCGAAGAGATTGGCGTGGACGTGCTGCAAGGCTATCTGCTGGCGAGGCCGCAGCCTCTCGAACACTACCGCGGCATCCTGTTCGCAGGCTGACCGAAGCGCTTGCCGGGCGCTGTGTTTCGGACTAGGCTGGAACACATCAGACCCCGAGGACGACGGCGAAACAGCGCTTTTTCGCCGCACCGCCCTGACGGGGTTTTGCCAAAGTGGCTGCGTGCATCCCGCGCTTCGCGCGCGACAGAAAAACGATTCCGGACAGGAGACCCGCGATGAACGTTGATACTGACGCCGAGGTGGCTTTTTGCTACCACTGTCGGATGTTTCATCCGAAGGCGGAAATGCGCCAGTTGCATACGCGAAGCGGCAAACGCTGGCGCTGCATCCGCAGCATCGAGGCCACGCACGGCACGCGCGCTGCGCGCGATGCCTTCGGCCAGCACATCAGCGCCATCAATCGCGCCGAATCGGAAGCCAAGGCGCGGATGTTCCTGCACCCGCTGCCGTATCGTTGATCGCCGGCACGGCGCCCTGATCGCCGTGTCACCACCACTGTAGTTTCGCGCGCGGCCCCTCTCAGGCGCCGGCGAGCGCCTGCCGCATTTGCGCGATGACCGAGTCATAGCGATGCGGATCGGTGTCGCGCCCGGCGCCGAATACGGCCGACCCCGCCACAAAGGTATCGACACCCGCGCGCGCCACGTCGGCGATGTTGCCGGGGCCGACGCCGCCATCGATCTCGAGGCTGACGGCGAGGCCGCGCGCGTCGATCATCTGCCGCACGCGGCGCGCCTTGTCGAGTACGTAAGGGATGAACTTCTGGCCGCCGAAACCGGGGTTCACGCTCATCAGCAGCACCATGTCGATCTTGTCGAGCGTCCACTCGAGCACATCGAGCGGGGTGGCCGGGTTGAAGACCAGACCGGGCTTGCAGCCGGCCTCGCGGATCAGGCCGATGGTGCGGTCGATGTGCTCCGATGCTTCGGGGTGGAAGGTGATGAAGGTGGCGCCGGCCTTGGCGAAATCCGGCACGATGCGATCGACGGGCTTGACCATCAGGTGCACGTCGATCGGCGCCGTGACGCCGTGCTTCCTGAGCGCTTCGCAGACCAGCGGGCCGATGGTGAGGTTGGGCACGTAATGGTTGTCCATGACATCGAAATGCACGATGTCGGCGCCGGCGGCGAGGACGTTGTCCACTTCTTCGCCGAGCCGCGCGAAATTGGCCGAAAGGATGCTCGGAGCGATGCGATAGGCGGGTGCGGACATGGCGGGCAGGGGCGGTCGTCGGGAGGAAAGTTCATTGTATCCTCCGCCTTTCCGGGCCCGTCATTCGCGCTTTCGATGGCCCCACAACGGGAATTTTCGAGGGGAAGCACATGTACCTGTTCAGCAAGGTAAACGTCGCCATCAACAAGCTCGTGCTGCCGTTCCTCAATTTTCCCAAGCCGTTCAGTTTCGTCGGCGCCGATTCGTCGCTGTCGCTGTGCCGCGAGATCGCCGCCACCGGCGTCAGGCGCGTGATGGTCATCACCGACGGCCCCGTGTTCAAGCTCGGTCTCGTCGACCCGCTGATCGACGCGCTCAAGCGCGGCGGCTGCGACGTCGAGGTGTATAGCGAGATCGAACCCGACCCCGGTTTCGATCTCGTGCTGGCGGGTGTGCAACGCCTCAAGGCGTTCCGTGCCGATGCGGTGCTGGCCGTCGGCGGTGGCTCGTCGATCGACGGCGCCAAGTCGATCGTCATGTGCCACGCCAACGATTGCCATCCGTCGAAGCTCACCGGGCTGTGGCTCTACGCCCTGCCGCGCAAGAAAGGCCTGCCGTTCTATGCGGTGCCGACGACCGCCGGCACCGGCTCGGAAGTGACCATCGCTGCCGTCGTGACCGACAAGACGGCGCAGATCAAGCACTCGATCATCGACCCCAAGCTGGTGCCGTCGATGGTCGCGCTCGATCCCAAGTTGATGCTCGGGCTGCCGCCGTTCATCACCGCACCCACCGGCATGGATGCGCTGACGCATGCCGTCGAGGCCTACATCTCGACCGCGGCGACCGCCGAAACCGACGAACTGGCCCGTGCCGCCACGGCCAACATCCTCGACACGCTGCCGCTGGCGTATGCCGACGGCAAGAACCTGGTCGCGCGCGAACGGATGGCCATCGCCTCGTGCATGGCCGGGCTGGCATTCACGCGTGCCGGCGTCGGTTATGTGCACGCCATCGCGCACCAGTTGGGCGGGCTGTACCACGTCCCCCACGGACTCGCCAACGCCATCGTCATGCCCCTGGTGCTCGACTTTTCCAAGCCGGACTGCGCGCATCGATTGGCCGACCTGGCGCGCGTCGCCGGCGTGGTGCCTGCCGGCAGCGGCGACGCGGCCGCGGCGGACGCCTTCATCGCGCGCATCCGGCAGATGAATGCCGCGATGAACATTCCCGACCGCGTGAAGGAACTGCGCCGCGAGGATTTCGCCAAGATCATCGATCGCGCCTTCGCCGAGGCACACGGCACCTACGGCGTGCCGCGCTACCTGATGCGCGATGAGGCGATGGTCTTGCTGGAGAAGCTGCTGCCCGCCTGAACGCTTGTAAAAAAATTCTGCTGTGCGTGCCGGATCGGGGATTGGGCGGTGCTCGGAATCCTCATGTACTGCAAGTACATTCCGGTTCCTGCGCGCCGGCCGCACCCCGCTGCGGCCCGCTCGCGACGATTTTTTTCACAAGCTCTGAACGCCGGAATGCCGCGGGCTGTGGCTACTTCTTCTTGAGGTGCCCGACCAGGTATTCCAGTTCGTCGGCGCAGCCGGCTTCGACCTGTCCCAGCGCGAACTTCTCGACCGCGCCGCCGATCAGCGGCACGCCGCATTTGGCGGCATGCCGGATCGAATACACGCTGCCTTTGCCCGCCGCTTTCAGCGTGAATTCGCCCGAGAGCTTGACCGGCTGGCCGGCCAGTTCGATGGTCAGGCTGCCGGCGTAGCCGTCGCCATCGTGCGTCCATTGCTCCTCGATGGTCATGTCGGTTTCGGCCTTGAGCACCTTGGCGACGAGCGAGGGCAGATCGCGGCGGATGCGGCGGACCATCGTGAGCTGGGCGCCCTTGGCCGTCTTCTTTGCCTTGACGCTGGCCGACAACTCGCCCAGGTCAAGGCAACGCTGCTCCAGCCATTTGGCATTTGTCAGCAGCGCGAAGACGGCCTCCGGCGTGGCGGCATATTTTTTTTCCACCATATTGATCTCCTCCAGAAGGATCAATTCTCGGTTACCGGCGCGGGCGCAGTGTAGCGAGCGCGTTGCCACGCGTCACGAATTTCATGTGCTGCAACGCAGCAGATGCAAGTGCTGCGTTTGGCGTTGGTCAAGAGTCCGTCGCGAGCGCAGGCAGGTCGGGGGCGCCCGGAGCGCAGCAACCGGAATGTACTTGTAGTACATGAGGATTGCGAGCACCGTGCAACCCCGAGATGCCAAGCGCAGCAGGATTTTTCGCAAGTCCTCACCTTAGAAGAAAGGCAGCATGGCAGAAAACGCAACGGCCACCGCCACCGGCGCAACGCCGTTCCCGATCTCGATCGCGGCAATCGGTCGCCTCAACAACCGCCAGAAGCTCGCCGGGATGATCGGAATCGCCCTGCTCGTCGCGCTGCTGGTCGGCGGCTGGTTGTGGACCCGCGACCCGCCCTTCGCCATCCTGTTCGCCAACTTCGACGAGCGCGACGGCGGCGCCATCGTCGCCGCCCTGCAACAGCAGAACGTACCCTACCGCTACGCCGAGGGCGGCCGCGCGATCCTGGTACCGCAGAACCAGGTCCATGACGTTCGCCTGCGCCTGGCTTCGCAGGGCCTGCCCAAGGGCGGGCTAGTCGGCTTCGAGATCATGGAGACGCAGAAGCTCGGCCTGTCGCAGTTCGCCGAGCAGATCAACTACCAGCGCGCGCTGGAAGGCGAGCTGGCGCGCTCGATCCAGTCGCTCTCCGCCGTGCTCGGCGCCCGCGTGC
>JBGARB010000031.1:0-28321 GCA_044230495.1 Rhodocyclaceae bacterium | reverse complement strand
TGGAGCGCGCCGTGACTGGACGACACGATGAGCCACAGGCACTCTCCGTGTCCGTCGCGCAGTGGTGGCGTGCCCAACGTGCGCCAGGGGAATCGGCCGGCCAAAGTCTGTGGGCGTCCCGTGACCGGGTCCGGGTCCGCGCCGGTGTAGTTCGCTGCGATCGCGCAGCCTTCCGCGTCACAGCCGATGTTCTGGTTGCGCAAGGTGCCGAGGTCGGGCAAGGGGACGTAGCCATACATCGCGTTATTGGTACCGGTTGCGATCTGCAGATCCCGATACCGCATCGCATATCCCAGCAGCGCCTCGCGCGCCTCCGCCAGCGCGGCTTCGGTGCGGCGTGCGCGCTGCGCTTCGGCGATGGCCGGGGAGAGGTTGCCGAGAAAGAGATACAGGCTGCCGAGCGTCAGGATCACCAGCAGCGCCAGCAGCACCAGCCCGCGCTGCCGGCGCGGGGCACGCATCACGGTTTGCCCGGCGTGACGATCCTGCCGCCGCGCAGGCGGTCGGTGCGTTCGCCGGTTCCCCGGTTGATGGCTTCGCCCACGCGCAGGTCGACGGATGCTTCCTCGCCGGGCACGAGGCGTGCGCTGCCCGGGTTGCGCGATGAGGCGCTGAAGGCGACGCCCGAGCGCTCGGCTTCGTTTTCGTGCTGTGCGCGCTGGTTGATCCAGATGGTGGACTTTCCAGACGAGCGGCGGACGACGCCGTCGAGGCTGAGGGTGTCGCCTTCGATCGCCTGCGTCTGGCGGATGTTCAACAAGCGCTGGCGATCGAGTTGGGCGCGCCGCTCAGGCGTGTAGAAAAGGCGGCCGAGGTCGTCCGCGGGCTTGTCGGCGGGCACGGCCAAGGGCAGGGGCGTCTGCTGCGCGACAGCCAGGCCGTGAGCCAGCAACAGGGCGCCAATGAGCGGGAGGAGCCGGCGGATCATGAGTTCTCCTGCACGGTGATCCAATCCATTTCGCAGACCGTTTCCAGCGCCGCGCCACCGATGCTGTCGGGTTTGACTGCCCGGCGCATGACGCATTTGCGCAGCACGGGGTAGGCGGGAACGCGTTCGCGGATGTCCGCCAGCACGCCGAGCAGATCGCCTTCGTGCAGCAGGTTGGCCGTGAGCGTCATGGTGCTGCTGGCGAAGCTGCGGTCGGCGGCTTTCGGGCCGGACGGGAGCAGTGCCTTGTCGACCGGATGCACGGGCGACAGCTCGTAGCGCAGGTCGGGCAGCCGGCGTTGGGAACGGATCTGCGCCATGGCCTCGATCCAGTCCAGCCGCCGTTCGGCGCCGAAATAGCCCTTGGCGTCGAGCGTGCGAAAGCGCGCGATCTTGGTGCGCAATTCCTGCTCCTCGAGGCTGGCGCGCGCGAGCTTGCCCTGGATTTCGGCGCGCTTGGCGATCGCCGCCTTGTTCTGCGCCTCGGCGCGCTGCAGCGTGAACCAACCCCAGACGGCGGCGCCGGCGCCGATGACGACGGCAAGCGCGAGCAGGATCAGCGCGCCGCGCAAATAGCCGATGGTGGTCTGGTCGCTGTTCATTTTGGTTTGGCACCCAGCTGTTGCGTCAGGCGCAGGGCGAACGCCAGCTTCGACGCGGGGCGCGTGTCGTCGTCGCTGTCGGCATAGTCGATACTGCGCAGCGATTTGGCGGATTCGATGTTCACCGGCGTGGCCAGGACCTCGACCTCGATGCCGTTGCTGCGCAAGCGCTCGGCCAGCGCGTCGATGGCGGCCAACTGCCGGCGCTGGTCGCCCAGCAACGCGGCAGGCAGTGCGGCGTCGATCTCGAGCGTGACCCACGGCGGGGCGCTGGAGAGCGCCACCGGCACAGGCGCCGTGCCACCACGACTGGAGTTTGCGCGCTCGCCGCTGGCCGGCTTGTCGCCGACCTGCCAGGCCAGGCGATCGAGTTCGATGCCTGGGGCGGCTTCGAGCGCACGGCCCAGATGGCGCAGCATCGGTGCGATTTCGGCGTTGCGCGCCGCCAGTTCGTCGAATCGTGCAATGACCGCGCGCAATGCGTCGTTGGACAGGGGCGTCTTGGGCAGGCCTGCGAGCAGGGTCTCGTAGCGCTTGGCATCGACAAAGGATTGCGATTCGAGCGCTTCGGTACGCGCGCTCAAGGTATCCGCCTGCGTGGTGAATCGTGCGGCAAGGGCCAGCGCGCCGATCAGTACGGCAGCGGCACTGATGCGCAGCGCCGAGCGCATCTGCCAGCGGCGCCAGGGCTGGCGCACGGCTTCGGGCGCGAACTGCACGGCGGGCGGGCGCGCCATGAGCATATGCACGAACAGGGCGTCGGCGCGGCTGTCCTTGAGCGCGGTCTTGCTGCCGACGCGACCGGCGAATCCGGCCATGTCGATGAATTCGTAGCCGACATCGGCGCTGTCGATGCAATGCTTGCGCAGCGTGGGCAGCAGCGACGGATGACACAAGACATACGCCGGCAGGCGCGTGCCGCGCGTGAGCTGGCGTTGGCCGACCAGATACTGGATGGTGCGGTTGGTTTCGGCATTGCAGCCTTCGGCCACCGCGTCGTCCGTGAAGGCGGGCAAGGCGGTCAGGCGGGAGAACATCATCTTGCCGGCGACGAAGTACGTTTGCCGCAGGCCGCCGGTGCTGATTGTGCACAGCAGGAAGCGCTCCTTGCCTTCGGCGAACACCCACTTCTGGTCGGCCAGCACCAGCGGCACCGAATAGACGCCGGTGAGCGGCGCATGCGCTGCGGCCAAGGCATCGAGCCATGGCACCAGCATTTCCGGGCGCGTCAGGGCGGCAAACTGGATGCGCTCGTCGCGCCGACCATCGGCATTGCGTCCCAGCGAAATGGCGGTCGACAGCGGCGTGCCGTAGTAGTACTGGGCGAGGCGCCGTTTGAGCAGCGCAGCGCGGTCGCCGCCGCGCACGAAAGGCACGGTCTCGAGCTGGAACCCCTCTTCGGGGATGTCGGCCAGCAGATGGAAGAGGTCGTTGCGATGCGTATGCGCGAACTGCGCCAGCTCGGCATGCCCTTCGGGCGTGGCGGCGAACTGGCGGTCGGCAACGACGCGTCCGGCCTGCCAGCGCAGGGCCGAAAGGCTGTTGCCATCGAAGAGCAGGACGCGTTGGCGGGGCACGGTCTAGGTCTTGAGCTTGGTGATGATGTCGTAGATCGGGCCGAGCACGGCGAGCATGATCCAGCCCAGGATCAGGCCGATGATGACGGTCATCATCGGCTCGATCATCGCCTGTACGCGTTCGATGGATTCCTTGACGTCGCGATTGTAGAAATAGCTGACGTTGGCGAGTGCCTTGTCGAGCCCGCCGGTGCTTTCCCCCACGCGCAGCATGCGGATCACCAGCGGCGGAAACAGGCCCGTGCTCTGGAAGGCGGCGGTGACATTCTGCCCTTCGCCGATCAGTGCGCCGACGCGGCGCAGCGCATCGCGCACGACGACGTTGCCGACGATGTCTTCGCACGACTTGATGGAATCAAGGATGGTGATGCCGGAGCGGTACATCATCGCGAACACCGACGCGAACCGCGACAGGATGATCTTGCGCAGGATCTCGCCGATGTACGGGATGCGCAGCTTGAAGCCGTCGAACCGGCGCCGTGCCGCGCTGCTGGTGCGCACCGCGGCGACCAGCCCGACGACGAGCACGATCGGCACGCTCAGCGCGACATACCAGAACTTGACGAAGAAGTCGGAGACGGCGAGCAGCACGCGGGTTTGCGTGGGCATTTCGCTGCCGGTGGTCTTGATGAAGCCCGCCATCTGCGGCACCAGATACACCATCATGAACAGCGTCACCGCCGTCACGACGACGGCAAGGAAGGCCGGGTACATGATCAGCTTCTTGGTCTGCGCGGACAGCTCGTCCTGCCATTTGAGCGATTCGACCATGCTGCCCAGTACGTCGGGCAGCGTGCCGGTCTCTTCGCCGGAGCGGATCAGGCTGACGAACACCTCGTCGAATACCGAAGGATGCTCGGCGAGCGCGCCGGACAGCGGCTTGCCACCTTCGATGCTTTCGCCCAGGCTGGCGATGACTTCGCGAAAGCGCGGATTCTCGAGACTGTCGCGCAGATCGGCGAGGCTCTCGACGATGGGCACGCCGGCGCGCGCGAGCTGTTCGAGATGGAAGCAGAAGGTGATGAGTTCGCTGCGCGTGACCTTGGTGCGCGCGAACATCGCGCCGCGCGCCACCGGTTCGCCGGTGACGAAGTCGAGGTCCATGCGCCGCAGGCGCATTTCGAGGTCGAGCGGGTTGATGGCGTCGATGCGGCCGAACACCATGCGGCCGTCGGCCGACATTGCCTTGTAGTTGTACAGGCCCATGATGCGCCGTCCTACATGCGGCTCGTCAGGTCGACGACGCGGCCGACTTCCTCGAGCGAGGTCGAGCCGTCGAGCACGCGGCGCAGGCCGTCGTCGGCCAGCGTGCGGAAGCCCTTCGCCAATGCAGCCTGAAGGATGTCGCGCGTCGGCGAACGCTGCGCGATCAGGTAGTCGAGATCGGCATCGACGCGCAACAGCTCCATGATCGCCACGCGCCCGCGGTAGCCTTGATAGTCGCAACGTTCGCAGCCGTTGGCGCGATAGAGGATCGGCGCCGGGCCGCGCGGCGTGGCGCCGAGCAGCTTGAGTTCGTGGCCTTCGGCGGCGTAGGGCTTGCGGCAATGGCGGCACAGCCGGCGCACCAGGCGCTGGGCGATGATGCCGATGATGTTGCCGGCCATGATGTCGGGCAGCACGCCGATGTCGAGCAGGCGCGGGATGGCGCCGATCGCCGAGTTGGTGTGCAGCGTCGTGTAGACCTGGTGGCCGGTCATCGCCGCGCGGAAGGCCATCTCGGCCGTATCGGCATCGCGGACTTCGCCGACGAGGATCACGTCGGGATCCTGGCGCATCATCGAGCGGATGCCGTTGGCAAAATCGAGCTTCGCCGATTCAGCCACCGACGTCTGCCGGATCATGCTCATGGGGTACTCGACCGGGTCTTCGAGGGTCATGATGTTGACCCCCTCCTGGTTGATGTGATTGAGCACCGAATACAGCGTGGTGGTCTTGCCCGAGCCGGTCGGGCCGGTGACCATGATGATGCCCTCGGGACGTGCCACCATGAGCTTGAGCATGTCGAGCTGGCGATCCTCGAGGCCGAGACCGTCGAGCGGCACGATGCCCTTGTCGCGGTCGAGGATGCGCAGCACGATGTTCTCGCCATGGATCGTCGGCTGCGCCGCGACGCGGAAATCCACCGGATGCCCGCTGATGTTCAACGAGATGCGTCCGTCCTGCGGCGCGCGGGTCTCGGCGATGTTCATGCCGCTCATGACCTTGATGCGCACGGCCATCGCCGGCCAGTACGACTTGTGCAGCGCGCGAATCTGCCGCAGGATGCCATCGATGCGGTAGCGGATGCGCAGGAAGCTGGCTTCCGGCTCGAAGTGCACGTCGGAGGCCTCGCGCTTGACCGCATCGGTCAGCAGCGCGTCGACCAGGCGAACGACGGGCTGGCTGAATTCGTCGCTGGAGGCGGCCAGCGAACGGTAGTCGACCTCGCCGGTCTCGATTTCGTGCAGGATGCCGTCGATCGACAGTTCATGGCCGTAATACTGGTCGATGGCACGGTTGATTTCGGATTCGCCGGCAAGCAGCGTCTCGATCGACAGTTCGTGCGTCACCAATGTGCGCAACTTGTCGATGGCGACGATGTCGTTGGGGTCGGCGCAGGCGATGGTCAGACGTGCGTCGGCCTGGCTGTAGGACAGGGGCAGCAGCATGTGCCGCTTGGCCAGATCGCGCGGCACCAGCGCCAGCGCCGCCGGATCGACGATCGAGTTTTCCAGGTCGACGGCCCGCTGGCCCAGCGATTCGCCCAGCGCGTCGCGCAAGGTGGCCTCGGAGACGAAGCCGAGCGACACCAGCAGCTTGCCGACCGGCTGGTTCGAGCGCATCTGCTCGAGCAGCGCGATGCGCAACTGGTCCTCGCTGATGATGCCCTGCGAGATCAGGATCTGGCCGATCGGGCGGCGGGCAGTAGGCGCGTTCATGCCTTCATTATCCGATGCGCGCGCCGGTGCGAACGGTGGGACCGACCGTCAATTGGCCGGCAGGGCGCGCAAACGCTCCTCGGCCACGGCGCGGTCGAACTGCGCGGGCTGGTGGCGCGCGGCCTGGACGGCCTCCGTGTAGTAGCGGCGGGCGATCTGCGGTTTGCCCATGTGCTCGAGGCTGACCGCGAGATTGAACAGCACATCGGGGTTTCCCGGCTGCTGCGCGTAGGCACTGAAGTAGGCCTGCTGGGCTTCGGCCCAGCGTGACTGCGCCGACAACATGTTGCCCAATGCGATCTGCGGCGCCGAGGCGTCTGGGAAGGCGGCCGCGATTGATCTGAGCTTGCTTTCGGCCACCACCGGATTGGCACGACCATACAATTCGGCCAGCGCGGCCAATGCGGTCGTGTCCTTCGGATCGGTGACGAGGATCTGCTTGTACCAATACTCGGCCTGCTCCGGGCGCGCCTCGCGCTGCGCCAGCGCGGCCATGCCGTGAAGCGCCGCCAGATCATGGGGATCGGTGGCCAGGACTTTCTGGTAATGCTCGCGCGCCTGCCCGAAATCGTTGCGACCGAGCGCATCGTAGGCGCCGGCCAGCAAGGGATGCACGGCAAGGTGCGACTTGGTGATGCGCACCGGGCTGTCAGGCGGTTCTGTCGGGACGACGGCATCGCGCGGGCCGGGAACGGAGCGCACGGGCCGCGCACCGGCAACTTTCTGCGCGGGCGGCGCTGCCGCAGCGACGGCGGGCGAGGATGGTTCGGTGGCTGCAACGGGGGGGGCGACTGCTGCCTGTACCGCTGGCGCCGGGACCGCTGGCGCAGGGGCTGCCGCGATAGGCCCCGATGCCGGTGGCGAAAAGGTGCGCTGCGCGGCGGCCAGCAACGCCGCCGGCGTTGCGAGGCCGGCTGAACGCGGTTGCAATTGCCACCAGAAATAGCCGCCGATGCCGGCAACGGCAAGCACCGTCAAGGTACCGACCACCCACGCGAAACCTTTGCGCACAGGCTTGGGCTTGGCGTCCCGGCCGGCCTCCTTGGCCGCGAACAGGTTGCTCGCGGCGACGCGGTCCGCAGCTTCCGCAGCGGCACCCGCGCCCGCACTTGAACCAGCAGCGGCGGTGGCGCCAGCCGATGCGCGCACGCCCGGGGCAGGCGCCCCGGAACGCACGGCGATCCGCTTGGAGGCCGGCATGACATCCTGAAACTCGTCGTCGCTGATCGACAACGACGGGGCGAGGTCTGGCAACCTCGACGCGGGAGCACGCTCGGGCTCAACCGACGGTGACAGCGACAAGGGCGCGGTTTCACCGATGACCGGTGCCGGCGCAAACGCAGGCGGCGTCAGCGATGGCGCGACGTCGATGGCCGGCAACGGCGGAGCCACATCCAGTGGCTCGAGGCCCAGCGGGGTCGTGGCCGCCGACTCCGAAGTGGCGGAAAACGCGTCGGGTTCGGCAAGGGCGCCTTCCTGCGCCTGGCGCTTGGCCTGTTCGGCCTTGCGCAGCGCGTCCATCAGGAGGCTCACGGCGTGCCTGCTCCGGCGCTGGTGCCGACCGGCTTGTCGGCCGGGAAGAAATCTCCGCGCGGCAACTGCTTGGCGAAGCGCGCGTAATCGCCATCAAGGCTCGGATCGCGGATCACGGTCGGCTTGAGGAAGATCACCAATTCGGTCTTCTTGCTCGTGTCGTTGCGCTGCTCGAACAATCTGCCGACGCCGGGAATCGACGACAGGCCGGGCACGCCGCCTGTGGTGCGATTTTGCTCGTCGGACATCAGGCCGCCCATGACGGCGATTTCGCCGTCGGTCAGGCGCAGCATGGATTCCATCTCGCGCGTCTGGATCTCGGGAACGATATTGGGGATATCGACCGGAATGTTCGGGTTGGGATCGCGCTTGCCGGCGCCCTTGAGTCGGGAGATCGTCGGTCGCACGTTGAGCAGCACGGTATTGCTTTCGCTGATCTGCGGCGTCACGCTCATCACCAGGCCCACCGCGACCGAATTCGGCGTCGTCGTAACCGTGGTTTGGCCCGACCCGGCGGAACTCGTCGTGGTGTCGGCCTTGACGGTGAAATACACGACGTTGTCGACCACCTTGATGACAGCCGTCTGGTTGTTCAGCACGCTGATTTTCGGACTCGACAGTACGCGGACATCGCCATAGTCCTCGAGCAGCTTGAGCGTGGCATCGATGCCGGCGCCGGGCGACACGTAGTTGAGCAGGAAGGCCTGCCCCGTCGTGGCCAGCGTCGGGCCGTCGGGGTTCTCGAGCGCGGTCAGGACGCCTTGGGTGCCCTTGCCCTTGCGCAAGGTGCGGATGCCTTCCCACTTGATGCCCTGCTCAAACGTGTTCCCGAGCGTGACCTCGACGATCGTCGCCTCGATCATGACCTGTCGCCGTGCATTGCCGGATACCAGGTCGAGGTACTCCTGCACCTTCTCGTGCTGACGTGCGGTTGCACGCACGGCGACGATGCCGGTTTCGGCATTCATGATGACCGACGCCGCCTCGCGGAATGTCACCCGTTTGACGGTCGTGGCGGCATTGCTGGTGGTGTTGCCGTCGACCGCTGCGGGTTGGTTGGCGCGGGGCTGGCCGGAGCGCGCGTTCTGTGGCTGGGCGGCGCCGGCGACGGTCTGCGCCCCGGAGCTTTCGATGAACGTCTCGCTGGAACCTTCGGGCAGGATTTTGTCCGTTTCGCGCAGGATGTCCTTGACGTTTTCTTCCAGCGTCTTCCAGAAAGCGTTCTTTGACGTGCTCTCGATACGGGTCAACGCGCCGCTGGACTGGTTGCCCTGCTGGGAACCGGCCCCGGCTGAGACTTGCGAGTTCACCTCGGTATTGACCTTCACGTCGCGAGACATGTTCACGTAATCGACGCGGTAGTTGCGCAGGAACGGCGAGTCGGGCATCACGATGAGGTTCGGCCCGTCGGTCTCCCAGCGCATGTCAACCTGCTTGGCGATCCGGTTGAGTATCTGCTGCAGGGTCTGGTCGATCGCGTTGATGGTCACCGTGCCGGAGATGCCCGGATGCAGGTCGATGTTCAGCTTGGCATCGCGCGCCAAAGCGAACAGCAATTCCTGCGCCGGGACGTTGCGCACGGATACGGAATACGTTTCCGTCTTCGCCGCGGCCTTGGGCGGCGGCAGCGTCGGGCGGGCCGATACGGGGGCGGGAATCGCGGCCTGGGCGGCCTTCGTGGCCTCGGCAGCCGGGCGCAGGTGCAGCTCGGATGGCGGCCTCGCCGGCAAGCCGCTGCAGGCTGCCGCAAGTACCGCGACGGACATTGCCGTCGCAGCACGAAGTGCGCGCCAGTTCAAGGACGCAGAATCGGCAAACAAGGTTTTCCTTCGTGCTGTCGAATGGTGCGGGTTGGCGGGCATAACGACCTATTACGTCGAATGTACATTAAACTTTAACGCCAATCGGCTGATTAAAGACAATTTATTTTCCTGACGCGTGCAATCTGCCTCTCTTGTAGACCGTGTTGCCCCCGGTTCCCCCAGCTTCGACTTTACGCCGCTTGCGGCGAGCTGGGAGTCGGCGATTTTGTGGGCAAGATACAGCCTGCGAGCGGGCGCAAGCGCAATTGATCGCGCGATAAAAACAATCGCATTGGCCCTATCAGCGTTGATGATTAACTCCGTGGCACAAATAAGACACGGAGGCAGTGCATCATGGCGTTGGTCGATCCCCATGGCGGCGGCGGGTTGCGTCCGCTATTGCTGGAGGGCGCCGCGCTGTCGGCCGAGCGCGCACGCGCGGCCGGGCTTCCCAAGCTGGTCGTCAGTTCGCGCGAAAAAGGCGACATCATCATGCTCGGCATCGGCGGTTTCACGCCGTTGGCCGGCTTCATGGGCGAGGCCGATTGGCGCGGCGTTTGCGAGCACATGCGCATGGCCGACGGCCTGTTCTGGCCGATCCCCATCACCCTTTCCGCAGATCGCGGTTTTGCCGACGGCGTTGCGCCGGGCGGCGATATCGCGCTGATCGATCCCGACGACGGCGGCGTGCTGGCGACGATGACCGTCGCGGCGAAATATGCACCGGACAAGGCGCTCGAATGCGCGACGGTGTTCAAGACCACCGACATGGAGCATCCGGGCGTCAAGATGGTGATGGCCCAGGGCGACATCAACCTGGCCGGGCCGGTGCGCGTGCTGTCGCAAGGCGGCTTCCCCGAAAAGTACGGCGACCTGTTCCTGTCGCCGGCACAAACACGCGCCGCGTTCGAGGCCATGGGTTGGAGCCGGGTCGCCGCGTTCCAGACCCGCAATCCGATGCATCGCTCGCACGAGTACCTGGCAAAGGTCGCCATCGAGACCTGCGACGGCGTGTTGATCCATTCGCTGCTCGGCAACCTCAAGCCCGGCGATATTCCAGCCGACGTGCGCGCAAAGTCGATTGCCGTGCTGGCCGAAAATTATTTCGTCAAGGGCACCATCCTGCAGGCCGGCTACCCGCTCGACATGCGCTACGCCGGCCCGCGCGAGGCGCTGCTGCATGCGTTGTTCCGCCAGAACTACGGCTGTTCGCATCTGATCGTCGGTCGCGACCACGCCGGCGTCGGCAGCTATTACGGCCCGTTCGACGCGCACCGGATCTTCGACGAGATTCCGAAGGATGCGTTGCAGACGCACGCGCTGAAGATCGACTGGACGTTCTGGTGCTACCGCTGCGGTGGCATGGCCTCGGCACGCACCTGTCCGCACGACGAAAAGGACCGCCTACTGGTGTCGGGTACCAAGTTGCGCAAGTGGCTGTCCGAAGGTGCCGAGGTGCCCGCGGAGTTTTCGAGGCCCGAAGTGCTGGCGATCCTGCGCGAGTATTACGCGAACCTTGCTGTCGAGGAGCGTGTCGAAGTCAAGCTGGCCGGACATTCGGCCCGCTAGGTTGTTCATGGTGATGTCGCAGTAAACCCCAACAGGAGCTTTCAAGATGCCTACCTTCGTAAGAACTGAAAAATGCGATGGCTGCAAGGGTCAGGACAAGACCGCGTGCATGTACATCTGCCCGCATGACCTGATGAAGCTGGACAAGGACGGTTCCGAGACCGGCCACGCCATGAAGGCGTGGAATCAGGAACCGGAGCAGTGCTGGGAGTGCTATTCCTGCGTGAAGATCTGTCCGCAAGGCGCCATCGAGGCCCGCCACTATGCCGACATCGTGCCGCTGGGCGGCTCGGTGCAGCCGTTGCGCGGCTCGGATTCGATCATGTGGACCATCAAGTTCCGCAATGGCACGCTCAAGCGCTTCAAGTTCCCCATCCGCACGACCGCCGAAGGTTCGATCGATCCGTACGGCGGCAAGCCGATGCCGAAGATGGCCGAACTCGACGCACCGGGCGTGTTCACCCGCGACGTGATGGGCGGCTATCGCGCCGGCCGGCCCGACGAACTGATCCGCAAATAATCCGGCGAGAGGAAACCGAAATGTCTGGAACCTTTGAAAAACCGCAAATCGTCCAGGAAGAGCTGGACGTACTGCTCATCGGCGGCGGCATGGCCTGCTGCGGTGCTGCCTACGAAATCATGCGCTGGGCCGAGGCCGTCAAGGCCGAGACCGGCACCGACCTGAAGATCAAGCTGGTGGACAAGGCGGCAATGGACCGCTCGGGCGCAGTCGCCCAAGGTCTCTCCGCGATCAACACCTACATCGGCGACAAGCAGGACCCGGCCGACTACGCGCGCATGGTCTCCAACGACCTGATGGGCATCACCCGTGACGACCTCGCCTACGACCTGGGCCGCAACGTCGATGACTCGGTGCACCTGTTCGAGGAATGGGGCCTGCCGATCTGGAAGACCGACGCCGACGGCGTGCGCCATGATGGCGCCGAATCGCTGCGCGAAGGCCTGCCGCTGCTCAAGGATGGCGGCCAGCCCGTGCGTTCGGGCAAGTGGCAGATCATGATCAACGGCGAGTCCTACAAGTGGATCGTCGCCGAAGCGGCCAAGAAGGCGCTCGGCCTCGACCGCATCGTCGAGCGCGTGTTCATCGTCAAGCTGGTCAACGACAAGAACGATCCGAACCGCATTGCCGGCGCTGTCGGCTTCTCGGTGCGCGAGAACAAGATCTACGTGTACAAGGCCAAGGCCATCCTGCTCGCTGCCGGCGGCTGCGTGAACCTGTTCCGTCCGCGTTCGGTCGGCGAGGGCACGGGCCGTGCGTGGTACCCGGTGTGGAATGCCGGCTCGACCTACGCCATGGCTGCCGAAGCCGGCGCCGAGCTGACCATGATGGAAAACCGCTTCGTGCCCGCCCGCTTCAAGGACGGCTACGGCCCGGTCGGCGCCTGGTTCCTGCTCTTCAAGGCCAAGGCGACCAACGCCTATGGCGAAGACTACATGGTCAAGAACAAGGAAATGCTGAACGACTACCCGCCCTACGGGCAGGCGGCGGTGCCGGCATCGTGTCTGCGCAACCACATGATGCTCAAGGAGATGAAGGAAGGCCGCGGCCCGATCTACATGGACACGGTGACCGCGCTGGCCAAGCTGGCCGAGACGCTGACGCCGAAGGAGGTCAAGCACCTCGAAGCCGAGGCGTGGGAGGACTTCCTCGACATGTGCGTCGGCCAGTGCGGCATCTGGGTGGGCGAGAACGTCGATCCGCGCGAAAAGAATTCCGAGCTGATGCCGACCGAGCCCTACCTGCTCGGCTCGCACTCCGGCTGCTGCGGCATCTGGGTTTCGGGCCCGACCGACGTTGGCGCACCGGCCAAGGAAGAGTACGACGGCATTCCGTCGCACCTGCCGTCCGGCTGGAACTGGGGCTATCGTTCGATGACCACGGTCAAGGGCTTGTTCACCGCCGGTGACGGCGTCGGCGCCTCGGGCCACAAGTTCTCGTCCGGCTCGCATACCGAAGGACGTCTCGCCTCGAAGGCGATGGTCAAGTACGCGCTCGACAACAAGGACTACAAGCTCGAACTCGACACCGATGTCGAGCAGCTTGCCGAAGAGATCTATCAGCCGGTGCGCACCTTCCTCGAGCACAAGGACTACACCACCGCCATCGACATCAACCCGCACTACATCACGCCCAAGATGCTGCAGTTCCGCCTGCAGAAGATCATGGACGAGTACGTCGCCGGCGTGGCCACCTACTACAACACCAACGACAAGATGCTGGCGGTCGCCGAAGAGAAGCTCGAGATGCTCAAGGAGGACGCGCAGAAGATGCGCGCCAAGGATCTCCACGAGCTGCTGCGTGCGTGGGAAAACTACCACCGCATCCTGACGGCCGAAGCGCACATGAAGCACATCCAGTTCCGCGAGGAGAGCCGCTACCCCGGCTTCTACTACCGCACCGACAAGAACTTCGTCGATGAGGTCAACTGGCACTGCTTCGTGAATTCGATCTACGACAGGAAGGCGAAGAAGTGGACCTGCTTCAAGCGCAAGCACGTCGATCTCGTCGACAAGTCCAAGCTGTTCAAGCCGGCCGCGCACTGATCGTCGCCGACTGCCTGTAGCATGCGCGGGCGCTGCCGGAAACGGCGGCGCCCGTTGCTTTTTTCGTGAACGATCCCGCCATGACAGACCAAGACACCCCGCCGCCGGCCAGTCCGGTGCTGCCCGAATCCTTCGGCCCCGATCGCATGCTGCAGTTCGAGTGCCGCAAGGGCATCGGCTGCTGGAACGCCTGCTGTTCGAACATCGACATCTCGCTCACGCCTTACGACATCCTGCGGCTCAAGACCCGGCTGGGCATGACCTCGTCCGAATTCCTGCGCCAATACACCGTGCCTTACGAAATGGAAAAGGACGGCATCGCCGGCGTCAAGCTGCGTCCGGTCGAGGACGGCACGGCGTGCCGCTTCATGCGGCCGGAAGGCTGCGACGTCTATGCCGACCGGCCGACGGCCTGCCGTTACTATCCCGTGGCCCTGCTCTCGATGCGCAAGCAGGACGAATACGTCGACCGCGACGCCTACGCGCTGGTGCAGGAGCCGCACTGCCTGGGCCACCTGGAGCCGCGGCGGATCAGCGTGGCCGACTATCGCGTCGAGCAGGGCGTCGATGTGTACGACGAGCTGGCACGCGGCTGGCGACAGCTCGTGCTCAAGAAGAAGTCGTCCGGCCCGGCGATCGGCAAACCCAGCCTGCGCAGCCGGCAGCTCTTCTTCATCGCCTGCTACGACATCGACCAGTTTCGCGCCTTCGTGTCCACTGAAGGTTTCGGCAAGCTGTTCGTGCTGGCAGACGACGAGAAGGCGCGCATCCTCGTCGACGATGTCGAGCTGCTGCAATTCGCCTTCCGCTTCCTGCGTCAGGTGCTCTTCGGCGAAACCAGCATCCCGCTCGAGGAAACCCAGGCCGCCGAGCGCCGCCAGCGCGCGCGCGAACGGCAACTGCAAATCGAGCGCGAAGCCGCCGAACGCATGGCCCGCGACGAGGGATTCACCGAGTAGCGCGAACGACATTGGCGGGGCGGTGCGCCGTCCCGCCACCACTGTGTTTTCACGTCGCCTGCAAGTACCGCGCGTGGTGGCGCAAGTGGTCTTCGATGAAGCTCGCGATGAAGAAATAGCCATGGTCGTAGCCGGGCTGCATGCGCAATTGCAGCGGCACGCCGGCACGCTCGCATGCGGCCTGCAACAGATGCGGGTGCAGCTGTGTCGGCAGGAAGCCATCCGCCGTGCCTTGATCCACCAGCAGCGGCGGGCCCCGCCAGCCATGCGTGTCGATGACCGCGCAGGCATCGTAATCGCGCCAGGCGGCGCGATCAAAGCCGAGGTAGCCGGTCAGCGCCTTCTCGCCCCACGGGCAATGCATCGCGCTCGAGATCGGCGCGAAAGCCGACACCGACTTGAACAAGGCCGGATGGCGCAGGCCGATGGTCAGCGCCCCATGGCCGCCCATCGAATGTCCGGATAGCCCCGCGCGCGACGTGTCGACGGCGAAGTGCGCGCCCACCAGCGCGAGCAGCTCGTCGGTGATGTACGAGTACATGCGGTAGTGCGCCGACCACGGCGCAGCGGTGGCATCGAGATAAAAACCGGCGCCCAGACCAAAGTCGTAGGCAGCGTCGTCGCCGGCAAAGCGCGCGCCGCGCGGGCTGGTGTCCGGCGTCAGGATCGCCAGCCCGAGTTCGGCGGCCACGCGTTGCGCGCCGGCCTTGATGACGAAGTTTTCTTCCGTGCAGCTCAGGCCGGACAGCCACACCAGCAGCGGCACTTTTCCATCGGCGGCTTGCGGTGGCAGGAAAAGCCCGAAACGCATGGTGCACGCCGTGTGGTGCGCGGCGTGGCTGTAGGTGCCCTGTACGCCGCCGAAGCAGCGGTGCTGCTCGATCGTCGTGACTTGCGCTGCGTCGCCCATCGCCGGCGCGCTCAATAGACGACCACGGAACGGATCGACTCGCCGCGTTCCATCAGCTCGAAGCCTTCGTTGATGCGTTCGAGCGGCAACCGGTGCGTGATCAGGTCGTCGATGTTGATCTTGCCTTCCATGTACCAATCGACGATGCGCGGCACGTCGGTGCGCCCGCGCGCGCCGCCGAAGGCCGAGCCCATCCAGACCCGGCCGGTGACGAGCTGGAACGGCCGCGTGCTGATCTCGGCGCCGGCCGGCGCCACGCCGATCACGATCGACTTGCCCCAGCCCTTGTGGCAACACTCCAGCGCCTGCCGCATCACCTGCGTGTTGCCGATGCATTCGAACGAATAGTCGGCGCCGCCGTCCGTGAGCTGGACGAGATGGTCGACGAGGTTGTCGACATCGCGCGGATTCACGAAATGCGTCATGCCGAACTTGCGCGCCATGGTTTCGCGCGCCGGGTTCAGGTCGACGCCAATGATCTTGTCGGCGCCCACCATCTTCGCGCCCTGGATCACGTTGAGGCCGATGCCGCCCAACCCGAACACCACCACGTTGGCGCCGGCCTCGACCTTGGCGGTGAACACCACGGCGCCAATGCCGGTGGTGACGCCGCAGCCGATGTAGCAGATCTTGTCGAAGGGCGCGTCGCTGCGCACCTTGGCCACGGCAATCTCCGGCACCACGATGTAATTGGCGAAAGTCGACGTGCCCATGTAGTGGAACAGCGGCTTGCCGCCGAGCGAAAAGCGCGAGGTCGCGTCCGGCATCAGGCCGCGGCCTTGCGTGGCGCGAATGGCCTGGCACAGGTTGGTCTTGCGCGACAGGCAGAACTTGCATTGGCGGCATTCCGGCGTGTAGAGCGGGATGACGTGGTCGCCCTTCTGCACCGACTTCACGCCAGGGCCGGTGTCGACGACGACGCCCGCGCCTTCGTGACCGAGAATCGACGGGAACAGGCCCTCGGGGTCGGCACCGGACAGCGTGAAATGATCCGTGTGACAAATGCCGGTGGCCTTGACCTCGATCAGCACTTCGCCGGCGCGCGGGCCATCGAGTTGCACGGTTTCGATGACCAGCGGCTTGCCGGCTTCGTGGGCGACGGCGGCGCGAACGTCCATGCCGGGGCTCCTTCAAGAATGGGGGTGCGGCGCAGTGTAACCAAGCGCCGTGTCACCACCACTGTCGTTTGCACGCCGGTGGCGGCGGAAGCTCGCAAGAAATTTGGCTTGGGACCGATTGAAATGGACGCTCCACCCCGCGCGCCGTGTTTTTTGGCGAAACTACAGTGGTGGCGGTACGGCGATCGGGGAAACCAGCATGAAAATCGAATCGCTCAGCCCGGCGCCCGCGTGCGTGCCGGATGAGCCTTACTACCAGCCGGTCGGCGACGAGACCGGCCTGTTTGAAGCGGCGTACCGGCGACGGCTGCCGGTGCTGCTCAAAGGCCCGACCGGATGCGGCAAGACGCGCTTCGTCGAATACATGGCGTGGCGGTTGCAGCGGCCGCTGATCACCGTGGCCTGTCATGACGACCTGACCACGAGCGATCTGGTCGGGCGCTATCTCATCGTCGGCGATGCCACCGTCTGGATGGACGGCCCGCTCACCGCCGCCGTGCGCGCCGGCGCCATCTGCTATCTGGACGAGATCGTCGAAGCGCGCAAGGACACCACGGTGGTGATCCACCCGCTGACCGACAGCCGGCGCATGCTGGCCGTCGAAAAGCGCGGCGAGAGCATTGCCGCGCCGCACGACTTCATGCTCGTCGTGTCGTACAACCCCGGCTACCAGAGCGTGCTCAAGGAAATGAAGCCTTCCACGCGGCAGCGCTTCGTGACGCTCGATTTCGACTACCCCGCCGCCGACATCGAGGCGCGCATCGTCGGCACCGAAGGGCGCGTCGATGCCGACATGGCGACCCGGCTGGTCAAGCTCGGGCAGCTCACGCGCAACCTGCGCGGCCAGGGGCTCGACGAGGGCGCCAGCACGCGGCTGCTGGTACACGCCGCGCATCTCATCAACGATGGCGTGGCGCCGCCCGCCGCCTGCATGGCGGCCATCGCGCGCGCACTGACCGACGATGCGGACATGACCGAGACGCTGGGCGATCTGGTGCGCGCGGTGTTCTGATGACAGCCCTGAGCCGCGCAGCGGCGAACCGCAATCGCCCCCTTCCGCGGGAAGGGGGATGGGGGGATGGCCCCACCTGCCGCCGGGCCGCCCCAAGGCAGGCGCAGCGACCTGCCCTGAGCCGCGCAGTGGCGAACCGCAATCGCCCCCTTCCGCGGGAAGGGGGATGGGGGGATGGCTCGTGAGCGCTGGCGATCTCGAAGAGCGGCTGGACGCGGTACTGTTCGCGTC
The DNA here is from genome assembly GCA_044230495.1 of Rhodocyclaceae bacterium. Lineage (GTDB taxonomy): Bacteria > Pseudomonadota > Gammaproteobacteria > Burkholderiales > Rhodocyclaceae > JADJEF01. Next base: position 10,594 of record JBGARB010000031.1, on the reverse strand, counting down.
GCCGTCGCATCGTTCGATCACGCGGCTGGCGAGCGCGCTCGAGCCGCTCACCACGTCCCAGCAGGAAAAGGTGCTGCACTGGGCATCGGTGACGGCGAAGACCAATGCCGAAATCGGCTACCTGCTCGCCACGCTGGCGCCCAAGGCGTTTGCGCTGCTCGACGACGCGGCCTTCGATGCATGGATACTCGCCGCGCTCGATGTCTATGACCGCGTCGGCCTGCGCCCGGCCATGGAGCAACTGCGGTCGCTCGAACGCTTTCAGGCCGAAAGGGCGGGCACGCCGCTGACGCGGCTGGCCGACGTGCAGGACCGGCTCGCCCGCTTTGTGCAGGGCCTGTCGGGCCGGCCGCTGGTCGTGCGCGAGGCCGCTGCCGGCAGCCGGCCGTGGACGGACACCGAGGCGCTCCACCTGCCCGATGTGTTGGCCGTTTTCGATTCCCACGCACGCAACTGGCAACTCTACAAGGCGATGGCGGCGATGCTCTGGGCGCAATCGCGTTACGGGACCTTCAGCGTCGACCTTGTCGCCGCACTTGACCGCTTTGCCGATCCCGCGCAGGCCGGCGAATGGCTGGTGATGTTCGAGTCGATGCGTCACGAGGCGTGCATCCGGCGCGAGCTGCCGGGCCTCGCCGACGATATCGCGCAGGTCCGCGTACCGTGGCCCGCCGGTCTCTGCGCTGCGGCCGTGCGCCTGGGCGCGTCGTCGGCGACGGTCACCGACAGCCTTGCCTGCGTCGGGGAGATGTTGGCAACCGGTGTCGCTCCGCCGCTGCCCGCGTATGCCGGCGTGCTGGCAGCGCAAACCGCCGGGCGCGTTCGCGCCGAACGCATCGCCCGCGATACGGCCACGCTGCGCGAGATCATCGGCGACATCGGCGACGCGGCGCTGCCGGCGCCAACCATCGAAACCGTCGGTGCCGACATCGCGCTGCGCATCGATGGCAAGCTGGTGGCGCTGCCCCCGCCGGGACAGGCGGCGGCGCGCTCGCTGATCCAGGATCTGGGCACGATTCCGCCCGAGGCGCTGACGGCCGCCGGCCCCGGCCCGTGGCGACCGCAGGACGGCGCACCGGCGCATGCCGCGCCAGCGGCCGCGCCCCCGCCGGGTGCGCTGTGCTATGACGAATGGGATCACCACCGACGCGCCCATCGGCGGGGCTGGTGCCATGTCCGCGAACTGGACGTGCCGCCGGGCGATGCCGCCTATGTGGCCGATGTGGCGGCCCGTCTGGCGCCGCAGATCCGCCAGGTGCGCCGCCGCTTCGAGATGATCCGCGGCGAGGACCGCATCATCGGCCGGCAGCCGGACGGCGACGAGGTCGATATCGACGCCGTGGTCGATTCGCTGGCCGACCGGCGCAGCGGCACGGAGCCATCGACGCGGCTGTTCTCGCGGCGCATCCGCAATGAGCGCAGCCTGGCGGCGATGTTCATGGTGGACATGAGCGGCTCGACCAAGGGGTGGGTGAACGACGCCGAGCGCGAGGCGCTGATCCTGCTCTGCGAGGGCATCGAGGCCGTCGGCGATGCGTTTGCCATTTACGGCTTTTCGGGCTGGACGCGCACGCGCTGCGACATCTACCGCATCAAGGCCTTCGACGACGCCTACGACGCGACAACGCGCGGGCGCATCGCCGGCATCGAGGCCAAGGACTACACCCGCATGGGTGTCGCCATCCGCCACCTGACGGGTCTGCTGGCTGCGCAGCCGGTGCGCCACCGGCTGCTGGTGACGCTGTCGGACGGACGCCCGGACGATTTCGGCGACGAATATCGCGGCACCTACGGCATCGAGGACACGCGGCATGCGCTGCTCGAAGCGCGCGACGCCGGTGTGCGCAGCTATTGCGTGACCATCGACCGCGAAGGCGCCGCGTACCTGGGCAGGATGTACGGCCCGGGCAGCTTCACCGTGATCGACGACGCCCGCCAGTTGCCGGGCAAGCTGGCCGACATCTATCGCCGCCTGACGCGCTAAGCGCGCCAGCAGGCGCGGTCAACCGCCGTGCCACCGCCACTGTCGTTTCATGGCCCGCCGCGGCGACGTGCGCTGACGACGAACAGCGGGTCGGCATGCGGGCGGTGATGTGTCGCCGTTGGTGCCGGCAGGCCGGTGAGCGATTCGGTGGCGAAAGCCTCGAAGGCGTCGGCTCGATGCAGCAGGTCGACAACGAATCCCATGCGTTCGAAGGCGTGGAGTTCGCGCCACAGGCGGATCGCCTTGGGCGGGAACCAGCGATCCGAAAACGCGATGACGCAGGTGCCGCCAGGCACGAGCACGCGCGCCACCTCGCGCGCCACGGCGAGCGGACGCACCAGATATTCGATCGACAGCGCGCACAGTACGGCATCGAAGTGCCGGTCGGGATAGGGCAGGATCGGTGCGCGATTGAGGTCGTGCACCAGGCGTGCGGCGAGGCGGGCGTTGTCGTCAAGTTCGTCGCCGTTCATGCCCAGACCGTGGACCGCCAGCGGGATGTCATCGGGCAGATGCGAATGCCAGCTCGCCATCAAATCGAGCACGCGCATGCCGGGGCGCAGCACGCGGCGGTACAGCGCGGTGAGCGCCGCGCGCGCCGGCGCATCGAGGTGGTCTACCCGCCGCGGGCGCTGGTAGAAGAGGGCGTCGTCGCGCTCGTCGTCGCGGGCCATCGGCTCGCTGGCCGGGAAGTCGGTATCGCCGGCCGCGAGCGACGCTTGCATGCCCGGCCCGTTGCCGGTCAGCCATGCGGTCAGGTCAGGGTCGATGGTGGTGCCGCGGAACGCAGTTGCTTGCATGTCGGGCAGGACATGCGCGTCGAGCGTGCAGGCGATGCCGGCCAGCGGCGGATTGAAGTCCGCCAGCACGCGCTGCGCTTCGACGGCCAGGACGCGAAACGGCCGCAGGTCGTGGCGCGGAAAGGTGGCCAGCAGGCTGCGGGGGTAATGCCGACCCTGCAGCGCGGCGTCGTGCCGCCAGCCCTGCAGGCTGGTCTGTCGACACAAAGCAGGATCGTGCGGGATGAGTACGGCACCATCGACCAGCCGCGCACAGTCGCCGACACGGCGTGCCGCGAGCGACGACAGGCTGACGGTACCAATGCGTTGGCGCGCGGGCAACACGCCGGCAAGCACGCGGCGATCACGATGCGTGGCCAGGCGGCAGCGCCATTGCAGAGCAAATTCGACGTTGATGACGTCGGCCTCCATGGCGGGACGTCGGGCGATCTGTCCGGGCGATGCGCTACCGCGTGCGGTACGAATAGTGACAAGCCACGCAGGTGCCGGTGATGCCGGGCAACGCGGCCAGCGCCTTGTCGCGGTCGCCGGTCGATGCGGCCTTGGCGAAGGTGGTCGCGGCCTTGTGGCCGAGGATGCCCAGGTCGTGCATGGCCTTGGGCATATGCACGCCGGGACGGGCGTCGATCGGCAGCGCGCGGTTCCTGCCCATCGCTGACTCACCGAGCTTCTCTTCGGCGAGCAGGCCGGCTTCCTTGACCTTGCCTTCGCCGAGCATGGCGATGATGTCGTTGATCGCGAGCAGGTTGTCGAGCATTTCCTGCTTCAGGGTGGCCTGCGCCGCTGCCGGCAGCGTTGCCAGCTGGCGGTTGTCCTCGGCCAGGGCCGGCGCGCCGGACAAAGCGAAAAACGTGACGGACGCGAAGGCAAGCGCAGGCAGGCGGTAGTGGGTCATGGTCTCGGATGCGTGGCGGACAGGCAAGGCGGGGCGGCGGGTGGTTGGCCCCGTTGGCCAAGCCAAACGCGGGCGCCGTCCCGCCACCACTGTAGTTTGGATTCGCGCTATTTGCGGGTGATGGCTTCGAGCTTTTCGGCGCGGATGAGCTGGCCGTCGAGACCGGCATCCTTCATCGTGCCGCCGTAGGCCACGGTCATCAGTTGCGAGTAGTAGAGCACCGGCATGTTGAGCTTGGTGCCCTTCTTCTTGTTGATCTCGCTCTGATAGACCTCGACGTTGGCCTGGCACAGCGGGCAGGGCGTGACGATCATCTCGGCGCCGTGGTCGTAAGCCGATTCGACGATGTTGCGGATCTGCTCCTGCGATTTTTCCGGCTCGGAGAACGCCAGCGCGCCGCCGCAGCACGACACCTTCTGGTCATACTTCGTCAGCGGTTCGCCGCCGAGAATTTCCACCATCTTGTCGAGGTACATCGGGTTCTCGAACGATTCACCGTCGACGCCGAACGGCCGGTTGGTCTGGCAACCGACGTAGCCGGCGAACTTGACGCCTTCGAGCGGCTTTTTCACCGGCCTGGCCAGCGCGTCGTAGCCGAAATCCTCGATCAGCACCTCGACCATGTGGCGCACCTTGACCTCGGCCTTGTAGTGCAGGCCGGCGGCGGCCAGCGCTTCGTTGGTCTCGCGCATCAGGACGTGGTTCTCGTCGAGGCGATCCTTGGTTTCGCGTGCCGACAGCCAGCACGCGGCGCAGGTGGCGACGATGTCCTGCCCTGGCAGATGCTGCTCGGACAACGCGAAGTTGCGTGCGTTGATGGCCAGGCGCGGCAGCTCGCCGCCCTCGCAGTAGCCGATCGAGGCGCTGCAGCAGTTCCAGTCGGGAATCTCGGTGAGCGCGATGTCGAGGGTCTTGCACATCGAATTCACGGAAGTGAGGTAGTTCGAGGCCGAAGCCTTGAGCTGCGACGAGCAGCCGGGGTAGAAGGCGTAGTTCTTTTTTGTCATGCGAGTTCTCCTGCGGCCGCGGTCAGGCCGAAAAGCCCTTCTTCTTGGCTTCGATTTCCTGCGCCTTGGCGATGATGGCGTGGAATCCCTTGAGATCCTTGACGGCATGGCCGCCGAACAGTTCCAGCGGGTTGATGCGCTTGGCCTTGAACATCCCCAGGCCGACGCTCTGCATGTTCAACGCCGTCTTGATGCCGGCGGCGAGACCATCCTTGAAGTACAGCGCGAGCGTCAGCTTGAGCTCGTTCACGCGGCCCTTCTTGGCGAGGTTGTTCCAGAACATGGTGGCGAATTCGCGCGTCGGCTGGCCCTTGGGGGCGAGGCCGAGGCGGTGCGCGTAGTTGGCCAGGCCGTGCATGATGTGCGTGATCGGCAATTGCCGCGGGCAGCGCACGATGCAGTTGTAGCAGGACGTGCACATCCACATGGCGTCGCTCTTGAGCACTTCGTCGCGCTTGCCGGCGCGGATCATCATGAAGAGCTTCTGCGGCGAATGCTCCCAATGCTTGCCGAGCGGGCACGAGCCGGCGCAGACGCCGCACTGCATGCACATCTTGACCATGTGGCCTTCCTCGACGCGCTCCTCGACCTCGCGCAGGAAGTTGTTGCGGTAGCGCTCGATGGCGCTCTGATTGGCGCTGCTCATCAGCCGAACCCTTTCATCGGCGACATGCCGATCTCGTTGATCTGTGCCACGTATTCGTCGATCAGCCGGGCCACGCGACGGCTGTCGGTGATCGCCACCTCATGCGTCACCACGCGCTCGGGCTCGAGGCCGAGCTGGGTCAGCGTGTCGCCGATCTTGCTCATGCGGTAGTGGGCAAGCTCGGAGCCCTTGACGAAATGGCACTGGTAGTCGTCGCCCTTCTTGCAGCCCATCATCATTACGCCGTCATAGCCGCTGTTCAGCGCGTCGGTGATCCAGATGGTGTTCACCGAGCCCAGACAGCGCACCGGGATGATGCGCACGAAGGCCGAATACAGCGTGCGCGACAGGCCCGCCATGTCCAGCGCCGGGTAGGCGTCGTTCTCGCAGGCGAGCACGAGGATGCGCGGCTTTTCGGAAAACTCGTCCGGGATGTCGACCGCCTTGATCTGCGAGCCGACGGTATCCACCGAGTAGTTCTCGAAGGAAATCACGCGCACCGGGCAGGCGCCCATGCAGGTGCCGCAACGACGGCAGCGTTGCTCGTTGAACACGGGGAAACGACGCTCGTCCTCGTCGATGGCGCCGAACGGACATTCGACGGTGCAGCGCTTGCACTGCGTGCAGCCCTCGAGGCGCGCGGTCGGAAACGAGAGGTCGCCGGAGCGCGGATGGGCGGCGCGTCCAAGGCCGGCGTTCTCGACCGCCTGGATTGCCTTCAGCGTCGCGCCGGTGGCGTCGTCGATCGCCTGCTGGGCGTCCATCGGACGGCGCACCGGACCGGCGGCGTAGATGCCGGTGCGTCGCGTCTCATAGGGAAAGCAGATGAAGTGCGAGTCGGCAAAGCCCTGCTTCAGCTGCGGCATGTCCGGCCCTTGCCGGTAGTTGAGCTTGAGCACGGAGGTCGCGCGCATTTCGTCGCGCTTGAGCTTGGCTGACTCGTCGCCGCCCTCGGCTGCGGTGACCACGGGGTTCCATGCTTCGAGGTCGACCCCGGCATTGGCCACCTGGCCGGTGGCGAGGACGACGAGATCGGCATCCAGCGCGACGTCTTCATCGAGGATCAGATCCTTGAACGCCACCTTGCAGGTATCTCCGCCCGTGACCTTGGCGGCCTTGCCCTTGGTGAAGATGACGCCCTGCTGCTGTGCGCTGCGATAGAAATCCTCGCCCATGCCCGGCACGCGCAGATCGGTGTACATCACCACCGTGTCGACCGCCGGGTTGGCCTGCTTGAAATACATCGCCTGCTTGATGCTGGTGGCGCAGCAGTGGCCGGAGCAGTAGGACAGGTGCGTGCCGGTTTCATCGCGCTGGCCAGCGCACTGCACGAACACCACCGACTTCACTTCCTTGCCGTCCGACCGCTTGATCGGTGCGCCGGCGGATGCGACCGCCAGCGCTTCCAGTCCGGCCTGATCAACCACATTGGGCTGGCCGCCGCCGAGTTCGGGCAGCTTGGCGATGTCGTAGCCGGTGAAGCCTGTGGCCTGCACGATGGCACCGACCATCTCCTCGGTGATGGCACCGCTTTCCTGCGCCACCTTGGCATTGAAGCGGCCCGGCGCGCCGCTGGTTTCGGCCAGCGTCGAATTCAGATGCACGGTGATGCGCGGATGCGCCGTGACCCGGGCGACGAGTTCGGCAATGCCCGTGTCCTGCGGCGCGGCGTAGGGCGCCTTGCCCGGCACGCGCTTCCACAGCTTGCCGACCCAGCCGCCGAGCTGTCCGGTTTTCTCGACCAGCACGGCGTCGTAGCCGGCCTCGGCTGCCTCAAGTGCCGACGTCAGACCCGAAATGCCGCCACCAACGACGAGGATGCGCTTGTTCTGCGTGGCGTTCGGGTTGCCCTGCGGCAGCTTCGTCTTCTTGAGCTCGGCGCAGCCCATGCGCACGTAGTCGTCGGCCATCTCCTGCCGCACTTCGTCATGCGCATCGCCTTCGGCGACGACCCAGATGACGCCCTCACGCAAGTTGGCGCGCGTCATCGCGACGGTCGGGAAATGGAAGGCTTCGGTCTTGGCGCGGCGCGAGCAGGCGGCGATGCAGACGTGCGTGACGCCTTCATTGGCGATGTCGTCGGCAATCAGCTTCACGCCCTCGGCATTGCACAGGAAGGGGTGGCTCTTCACCACCTGCATCTTGCCTTCCTTGGTGGCGACCTTCTCCAGCGTCTTGATGTCTAGCACGTCACCCAGGCCGCAGCCCGAGCAGATGTAAGCAGCGAATTTGTTGTCGGCCATGATTCAGTTCTCGACTGCGGCAGCCTTGCGGACCACCTGGATTGCGCGCAAAGCGGCCGCCGTGGCGCTCTGCACGGAACGATTGACATCCAGCGGGCTGGCGGCGGCGCCCGCGCCGCACATGCCGCCGTCCAGAGTGCCTTCGATGAAGCCCGACGAATCGCAGACGACATCGTCCGGCAGCTTGATGCCGCTGGCTTCCGGTTCCATGCCGACGGCCAGCACCACCAGATCATGGGTCGTGGCGTAACGGTGGTAGCCCTCGGTATCGACGCCGTGCAGCACCGGATTGGCGTTGCCGTCTTCGACGATCTTCGCCACCTTGGACTTGACGAAGGACACCGTCTTGTCGTTCTGCACCATGCGGTAGAAGTCTTCCAGCCGGTCGATGGCGCGGATGTCGATGTAATAGACCGTGGACTTGCCCTCGTCGCCGTGGGCTTCACGGACATACTGGGTCTGCTTGAGCGAGGCCATGCAGCAGATGCGCGAACAGTGACGCAGGTGGTTCTCGTCGCGCGAGCCGGCACACTGGATGAAGGCGATGTCCTTCGCTTCCTTGCCGTCGGACGGCCGCAGCAGCTTGCCGCTGGTCGGACCGGACGGGTCGGCCATGCGCTCGAACTCGAGACTGGTGACCACGTTGGCGAATCGGTCGTAGCCATAGGGCTGGATCTTCGCCGCGTCGTAGGGCCGCCAGCCGGTGGCCCAGATCACCGCACCGACCTTCAGCGCCAGCACGTCTTCCTGCATGTCGAGATCGACGGCGCCGGCCTTGCACGCGGCCTTTGCCTTCTCGCCGTCGGCCGTGCCGACGATGGACGGGTCGATGACGTAGCGCAGCGGATAGGCCATTGCGTGCGGCAGGTAGGCGGCCTTGGTCCTGGACAGGCCGTATTCGGCGACATCGTCGATGGTGCTTTCGACGGCCCGGCCGCAATCGCCGCAGGCAGTGCAGTTTTCGGTGACATAACGCGGCCGCGTCGACAGCGTCGCGGTGTAGTCGCCCCGCGTGCCGGTCAGTGCCGTGACCTCTGTCATCGTCATCACGCGCACGTTGCGGTTGCCCTTGAGGCGGCGCAGGTTGATTTCCAGCCCGCAGGTCGGGTGGCACATCTTGGGAAAGTAGCGGTAGAGGCGCGAGGTGCGACCGCCCAGTGTCGGCGAACGCTCGACGAGGATCACCTGCTTGCCGCATTCGGCAGCTTCCAGCGCGGCGGTCATGCCGCTGATGCCGCCGCCGACGACGAGGATGGCCTGGCTGGTTGCTATTGAATCCGTCACATCGAGCTCCCAGAAGAGTTGATCTTGTGCACCGCGATTCTATCGGCCGAAGTCGAGCCGGGCAGTGCAATCTTCCAATGTTCAGATAGAAAAGCTGAATGTACCGGAGGCACCGGGGCCGCGCATTCGTGTTCCGGCCCTCGGAGTGCCGCGGACAGCAGCGTCGGCCGCGAGGGCGGGGGTCCGATCATCCCTGTTGCCGGGGCGGCCAGGGCATTTGGGTGGCCGGCGCCCATCGCATGGCATCCAACATGAGAACCGTGGTCGACCAGGGGCAGGCGCACGACCGGCAGAGTCCCGATTGTCATGACGGGAACGATGCATCGAGTTCCTTCCCGGTCCCGCCCGGTTTCATCGCGCGGAACAGTGTCGAAACCAAGACGCTCGGGGCGTGCAATGCCCGTGAGGCAGTTGACGATTTCGGGTCCGGCGGACCGCGGCGCAAAGCCCGCGGAACTCGCCAACAGCATACCCGGCAAGCTTGTCCTCCAAGTTGCCAATGCCCTCGAAGACGCCGGGAAACGCTCGCTGAGCGAGGCGTGGAGGAACTTCCTTTCGCGGCGTGGATGGCGGAAGAAGGGCGGTACCGAGGGTCGCTGCCGGCGTGGCACCTTAGAGGACACGGCGTTGTCCGATCGGGAAGTGTCGGAATTATTTACAGGCCCGGCCAATGGATCAAAGGGTGGGCCTTCAACTTGTTGTTTTGCGGAGAAATGTTTCCGCGCATCGGGCCGGTACGGTAATTGCGTCTTCGGTCGCAACGCAACTTGGTTCCCCGCGGCAGGGCACTACAACGCGCGGGAATGTGTCAATCACCAACCGGGAGTGAATAGCACTTGCTGCGCCCGGAGGATTCAAATGATCGATCCAACGGGCATCACGTCTTTTCTCGCGACGATGTACATCGCCGACTCCGGCGCGTCGGTCGCTGATCCGTCAGCCAATTCTCGCGCCGTCCCCGCCGCAAGTTGTCAGGACGGGCGGTTCACCGTCGAGGGCGCGAGGCGTCACAGCTCGCTCTTCCCCAGCGACGTCTTCGCGCGCAGCCCGATCGCGGTCGCTGGCGGCCGGATCGACGTGCTGGGTCCGTACGACCATCGTTGCGGCATCGGCGGCCCTGGCCAGGCGGCTTCGATCTACGCCGGTGCCAATCTCTGCCTGTTTCGGGGCACGGTCAGTGATGGCGCCACCGACGGACTCCACAATTTCACCCTGGGACGGACCGGCAAGGGCAAGCGGCTTTCGCCGACCAAGACGTTCATCTGGTAAACCGAGCGCATCCGGGGTGAGGGCGAACCGTTGTGCGAACTGCCGATCGGCGACGACGAATCGGCCTTCGGCATCACTTATGATCCGCTGCGGCAGTCCTTGTGGGTTCAGGTTGGTCCGGAGTTCGCCGTACCCGGCGGCGCATACCGTATGCTCGAAGTGGGGCTCGACGGGATCGTGCGATCGGCGGTCCCGGGTCCCGCCATCGGCGTCGTCGGCCTGCTGGCCGGGATGCTGGCGATGGACCATGAGGATCAGTCGCGCTGGTGGATCCAGTCCGGCGAGTTCCGGCATCGCCCGGGCATCGCCCACGTCGGCCTGCGTTTCGATCGGATCGGCCAGCGACTATCCTATTACTTTCTCGAACCTCGCGAGGCTTCCGGCGCCCCCGCCTGGTCGCTGCGGCCGCTTCATGGCACTGAACTCGAGTTGTCGGCCCAGTCGTCCGACCTGCCTTTGCCGTCCT
>JBGARB010000030.1:0-28330 GCA_044230495.1 Rhodocyclaceae bacterium | reverse complement strand
CCATTGACCGTTTAGCTCCCCCGCGGCCGCCGGCGCCGCGGGACACGCGGCCGAAGCCACCCGTCGGCCGCGTCGTTTTTTCCAGACCCGCCCAGAGCTACCCATGAAGATCCAGAACACCCTTGCCGCGCTGGCCCTCTCGTTCGGCCTGCCGCTCACCGCCCATTCGCAGCCGGCATTGACCGACGGCACCAGCACCATGCCCCTGCTCGAGTTCAAGCAGGAGCTGCTGGTCATGCCGCCGGCCAGCCGCGAACCCGTGCTGAAGGACCGCGCCGCGCTCGGCCGCTACGCCGCATCGGTGATGTCCAACCTGCGCGCCGAAGCCGCAGCGCGTGCGGCAGGCTTCGACAAGCTGCCGGATGCGCAGGCGGCGATGCGCAAGGGCCAGCGCGACGCGCTGGCGCGAACCTACCTGCAGGCGCTGATCGACACCGAGTCCGCCAAGCTGCCGGACCTCGGCAAGCTTGCCGAGGAGCACTACCACGCACGCATCGACAGCTACCGGGTGCCCGAGCAGGTGCGCCTGGCGCACATCCTGCTGAAGACAGACCCCGAAGACCCGACGAAGCAGGAAGCCGATATGCGCCTGAAGGCAGAAAAGCTGCTGGCGGACTTGAAGGCCGGCGCCGACTTCGCCGAGGCCGCCAAAGCGCACTCCGACGACAAAGGCAGCGGCGAGCGCGGCGGCGAGCTGGGCTGGGTCGCCCGCGGCAAGACGGCGCCACCCTTCGAGCGTGCCGGCTTCGCCCTGAAGGATGGCGAAATGAGCGACCTGGTGCGCACGCGCTTCGGTTTCCACATCATCAAGCGGTTTGCCTACCAGCCTGCCAAGGTGCGCCCGTTCGCCGAGGTCAAGGCGCAGATCGTCAAGACGCTCACCGACCAGCGCGTGAGCCAGATCAAGAACGACATCGTCGCGCGCTTCAACAGCACGCAGGATGTCGAAGTCAGCGAGGAATTCGCCGCCGCGCTGCGCGCCGAGCTGGCGAAGTAAGCCGCACCAAACTCCAGTCGTGGCGGCACGGCGGTAGCGGCTCGGCGGGCGACGACGCCACGACGCATCCCGCGCACGGTCGCTGCGCCCCGCCTGCGGCGGGTCCCCCTCCGCTGCGCGCGGTCGCTGCGGCGGCACGGCGCTTCACGGCGCCGCGGCCCGCCGCTGTGGGAAAATGCCCGGCTCGCCGCCCCTCGCGCGCCCGCATGCTCTTCACCTCCGCCGAATACCTGCTCGCCTTCCTGCCGGTCAGTGTGATCGTCTATTTCTGGCTGACCGGCGCCCGGCGCACCACCGCGGCGCGGGCCTGGCTGGTGCTGGCGAGCCTGTTCTTCTACGGCTGGTGGAACCCGGCCTACGTGCCGCTGCTGCTGCTGTCGATGGCCGGCAACTGGCTGGTCGGCGCACGCCTCGCGGGGGCACCGGGCACGCAACGGCCGCTGCTGATCGCGGGCGTGACGGCGAACCTCGCGCTGCTCGGATACTACAAATACGCCGGCTTTCTCGTCGCCAACGCGGCGGGGCTGCTCGGCACGAACTGGTCGCCGCCGGCGGTGCTGCTGCCGCTGGCGATCAGCTTCTTCACCTTTACGCAGATCGCCTATCTGGTCGATTGCCACCGCGGCCTCGTACGCGATCGCGATCCGCTCAACTACGCCCTGTTCGTGGTGTTCTTTCCGCACCTGATCGCCGGCCCGGTGGTGCATCACGCCGACCTGATGCCGCAATTCGCGGCACGGCGCAACCTCGCCGCGCGCTACCCGAACATCGTGCGCGGGCTGTTCATCTTCGCTGCCGGCCTGTTCAAGAAACTCGTGCTCGCCGACACCTTCGCCGCATGGGCCACGGCCGGCTTCGACCACGCGCCATCGCTTGATTTTCTTGCCGCGTGGGTCACCAGCCTTTCCTACACCTTCCAGATCTACTTCGACTTCAGCGGCTATTCGGACATGGCGATCGGCGCCTCGCTGCTCTTCAACATCCGCCTGCCGCGCAATTTCGCCTCGCCCTATCGCGCCACCAGCATCCGCGAATTCTGGCGGCGCTGGCACATCACGCTCTCGCGCTTCCTGCGCGACTACCTCTACATCCCGCTGGGCGGCAATCGCAGGGGCGCCGCGCGCGGCTACGCCAACGTCGTGGTGACTTTCGTGCTCGGCGGCCTGTGGCATGGCGCAAGCTGGATGTTCGTCATTTGGGGCGCGCTGCACGGCGCCGCGCTGGCCATCCATCGGGGCTGGCAGGCCGGCGGCGGGCGGTTGCCGATGCCGGTGGCCTGGCTGCTGACCTTCCTGTTCGTCAATGTCACGTGGGTGTTCTTTCGTGCGCGCGACCTGCCGGCGGCCTGGAAGGTGCTGCGTCCGATGACCGGCATCGACGGCATCGGCGGCTCGGGCTGTGCAGCGCAATTGCTCGGCAAGCCGGCCGCCGTGGCGACAGCGTGCCTGCAGCACGTCGGCGGCAACGCCTGGACACTGGCCGCGCTGGCCGCCGCGCTGGCCATCGTGGCGCTGTTGCCCAACACCAACCGGCTGTTCCTCGACAGCCGCACGCCCGCGCTGCTGCGACCCTGGCTCGCCGCCGCGCTGGGCACGGCCACCGCCGCCGTGTTCGTGTTCTCGCTGGCGTCGCCGTATTCCGAGTTCATCTATTTCAACTTCTAGATGACACGGCCCGCAACCATTTCCCGCCCGCCCGCATGCATCGATCCGCACGGCGTGTGACGCGTCTTTTCCTGCTGTGCGCCGTGCTGCCACCACTGTGTTTTGGTGCGCTGCTGTTCGCCTACGATCCGCTGGCGCTGTGGCACGCGCCGTGGGGACGCGAGGCCACACTGCACAAGAACATGCGCTTCGCGGCCGTCGGCGCCATGCGCCGTGCGCCGTTCGAATCGGCGCTGCTGGGCACCAGCATCATGGAGAACATGTCGGCGGCGGAAGCCAGCCGCGTGCTCGGCAGCCGCTTCGCAAACCTATCGCTGACCGCCAGCGACTACGTCGAACGCCGCATCGCCATCGACTACCTGCTCGACGTGCGGCCGGTACAGCAACTGGTCTACTCGCTGGACAAGGTGTATCTGACCGCGCGTCGCGGCTACACGACCTTTCCGCTGCCGACGTGGGACTTTCTCTACGACGGCAACCGCCTCAACGATGCGCGCGTGTATCTGAATGGTCACTTCCTGCGCTGCCTGCGCGGCTGGTCCAAAGCCCCCGAATGCGTCGGCCGCGCGGCAGACCTCGACCGACCCAATGCATGGGCCGACGAGCCCGAACATTCGTTGCGCTTCGGCGGCATCGACAAATGGTGCGCGGCGCGGACCAACTATCAGGTACGCGATGCGCGCAACGACTTGCGCAAGGCGACGCTGCGACTGCGCGGCGAGCCGGACGGAGAGCCGGCGCCGGCGGAAGTCGCGGTGGTGGTCGCACGCGCGCTGGCGTATGTGGAGGAGAATGTCGTTGCGCTGGTGCGGCGACATCCGCAGACGCGTTTCCGGATGTTCTTCCCGCCCAATTCGCGTGCACAATTCGCCATCTGGCACCAGTCGCAACCGCATTTCGCCGCGGCCCACGAAGCGGTGATCCGCCTGATGGCGCAGCGCGCGGGCGAACTGCCGAACCTGGAATTGCATGGCTTCGAAACCGAATCGTTTCTCGACGACATCGCGAACTACAAGGACTTCGTGCATTACGCTCCCGCCCGCGATGCCTGGCTGCTGACCGCCATGCGCGACGGCACGCATCGCCTCGGCCCGGACAATGTCGAGGCCTACATCGCCCAGACGCGGCAACGCGCGCTGGCCTTCGACATCGCCGGCCTGCTGGCAACCCTGGAGCAGTGCCTTGGACCCGACTGACGCGATGGCCGACGACACCGTCATCCGCGTGCGCGGCCTGGCCAAGTGCTACGAGATCTATGCCAGGCCGCAGGACCGGCTCAAGCAACTGGTGGTGCCGCCGCTGGCGCGCGCCATCGGCCGTCAGGCGGCGCCGTATTACCGCGAATTCTGGGCCTTGCGCGATGTCGATTTCAGCGTGCGCCGAGGCGAGTGCATCGGCATCATCGGGCGCAATGGCGCCGGCAAGTCGACGCTGCTGCAATTGATCTGCGGTACGCTCAATCCGACGACGGGCAGCGTCGAGACGCGCGGCCGCGTCGCCGCGTTGCTCGAGCTCGGCGCCGGTTTCAACCCCGAATTCACCGGCCGCGAGAACGTCTTCCTCAACGGTGCGCTGCTCGGGCTCGATCACGACGAAATGCTGGGCCGCTTCGACGAGATCGCGGCGTTTGCCGACATCGGCGATTTCATCGAGCAGCCGGTCAAGACCTATTCGAGCGGCATGTACGTGCGGCTGGCGTTTGCCGTGCAGGCCTGCGTCGAACCCGACATCCTGATCGTCGACGAGGCGCTGGCCGTCGGCGACATCGGCTTCCAGTACAAGTGCTACCAGCACATGCAGCGCCTGCGCGAGCGCGGCGTGACGATCCGGATGGTGACGCATGCCACGGGCAGCGTGCTCGAATACGCCAATCGCTGCATCGTCATCGACGGCGGCCGCGTCGCCCACGACACGACCAACGTGCTCGAAGCCGTGCTGGCCTATGAGAAGGGCATGCGCCTGGCGCCGCCGCCGGCACCGGCCACGGCCGCGGACGCACGCCGCTTCAGCGTCGAGGATCTGCAATCGCGCCGCGACGCCGGACGCAATGCGGCGCTCGACGAGCGACGCTTCGGCAGCGCGCGGGCCATCATCGACAGCGTGGCGGTGCACAGCGCGGCGGGCCACACCGGCGACGGCTACGCTCTGGTGCGCGCCGGCGACGAAGTGACCTTCACCCTGCATGTGCTCGCGTCCGAGCGCATCGACGATGTGGTGCTCGGCGTCTCGCTGTCGCTGGTCAAAGGCAACGACGTGTGGGGCGACAACAACCTGCACGCGGGCGAGCGCATCGACCTCGCGGCGGGCGCCACCACGGTGGAATACCGCGTCCGCCTGCCGCTGTCGTCCGGAGAATATCTGGTGCATTGCGGACTGGCGCGGATTGCGGCCGGCGAACGCGAAGAACTCGACCAGCGCCGACCGCTGGCACAGGTGCGCGTGTGGTCGGCGCGCGAGCAGGTCGGCGTGGTCTTTGCGCCGATCTCGGTGTCGGTACACGCGGGGAGCGCGGAGTGATCGGCGTCTTTCTCGTGCCATGGCCGGTGCGCGGCATCCGCGCGCCCTACCTGTGGGTGTTCTACAAGTGGCTGACGGTGTTGCGCGAGCGCGCGCTGTTCATCGTCGGCGAAGACTATCTGCGGGCGCCTGCGGAACATGCGGCACAGGGCCGCTGGGAGCTTGACCCGATCCGCATGCGCGACAACGGGTACGCCGTTCCCGATGCGGCGTCCTTCGCGCGCCACGTCATGGCCTGCGTGCCCGATGCGCTGTTCGACGCATTGCTGGCCGATTGCGGCGGCAACCCGGTGGCGTTGTTCCGCCGGATGCTGACCGAGCGGCTGCCGGCACTGGAATCGGCATTGGCCGACGCGCTGGACAGGGCGCCGCGCGGCGCCCTGGAAGCCGTCGTCAGTTGGTGCAATTGCCCGTCGCTCGAGGCGGCTGCGGCGGCTCGCGGCATCCCTGTCGTGCATCTCGAGGTGGGGCCGCTGCGCGCACCGCTCTATCGGCCCACTGCTTACCTGGATTTCACCGGGGTGAATGGCAACACCGAGGCCGCGCGGCGTTTCGCCGAGCAGTCGTCGTGCGCGCGGCCCGTCGATCCTGAACGTTTGCGGCGTTTCTTTTTCCTTCCGGCGCTGCCGCCGAAGACCGGCGAAGCGCGCGTCGGCCTCGCGCTGCAGGTCGACGACGACTCGAACCTCGTGGCCTTCGGCAAGGGCTTCGACAATCAGGCCCTGCTGGTGCACGCAAATCTCGCGTACCGGGCGCCCGAGGTGCTGGTACGCAGCCACCCGGGCAGCCAGTTCGGCGCGCGGCCGGTGTGGTTCGAGGTCGACAACTCCTACGACAGCCTCGCCTTCATCCTGCGCTGCCGGGAAGTACTGACGATCAACTCGAGCCTTGCGCTGGAGGCGCTGTTGCTCGACACGCCCGCAACCGCGCTGGGCGATTGCGCGTTCCGCTTCGTCATCGAGGCGCCCGATGCGCCGTCGCGATCGGCCCGCTTGGCATTTTTCCTGTTCGCCTACCTGATACCGGAAGCGCTGCAGTTCGACCTCGATTACCTGCGCTTCCGTCTGTCGCGCCCGTCCGAGACCTCCATCGTCGCGCGGCACGCCAGCGGCTGGCTCGGGCGGTGCGTGGACAGCGATGCGTCGGGCGACGCATGGTCGGCGATCGAGGCGGCGCTGGCCGCGGCGGAGCTTGCGTGATGCGCAACCCGTGGCTCGACGCATGCCGCGCGCTGGCCATCGCGTTGGTGCTGCTGGGGCATGCGCGCCTGTTCGTGCGCGCGGCATTTCCATCGCTCGATGCGCTCAAGGCCGGCAGCTTCCTCGGCGTCGAACTGTTCTTCGTGCTCAGCGGCTTCCTGATCGGCGGCATCCTGCTCGATGCCGCCGCCGAAGGCCGGCCGGGCTGGCTGCGCAACTTTTTTGCGCGACGCTGGTGGCGTACCTTGCCGAACTACTATCTGTTCCTCGTCGTGAATGTCGTGCTGGCGCTGGTGGCGATCCGCCCGGCGGACCTGACGGGCATCGGGGCCTACCTGCTCTTCATGCAAAGCCTGGCCTGGCCGCATCCTTCGTTCTTTGGCGAGGCGTGGAGCCTTGCCATCGAGGAAGTGTTCTATTTCGCGTTTCCGCTGTCGTTCCTGCTGGTTGCCAGGTTGTCCGGCGCGCCACTCGCGCGTGCGCTGCTTCTCGTCGCCGTGGCGGTGATCCTGCTCTCGCCGCTGGCGCGGGGCATATTCGCCGAAGGCGGCGCTGCCTGGGACGAGGCCGTGCGCAAGCCGGTCGCCTTCCGGCTCGATGCGATCATGTATGGCGTGCTGCTGGCGTGGGTCGCGAGGATGCGTTCGTCATGGCTGCGTCCGGTGATGTGGCAGGTGTCCGCATTCGGTGCCCTGGCGTTCGCATTCTGGTTCGTCGCGACGAAGGCCGACCCGGCGCTGGATTCGTCGTCGTTCGCGCGCACGTGGCTGTTCTGCGTGACATCGTTCGGATGTGCGGGACTCATCGCCGCCGGGCTGCACTGGCAGCTGCCTGCCGCGTTGGCGCGCGCCGCCGGGTTTGGCGCAAGGATCTCGTATGCGGCGTATCTGGCAAACATCCCGGTCGCGCTGGTCCTGCTGCATGTGTGGCCATTCGCCAACGACGGGCCGACGGTCCAGATCGCGCGAGCGATGGCGTTCCTGCTGCTGACCGTGCTGGTGTCCTGGGCGGTGCATCGCGGCTTCGAATTGCGCTTCCTGCGCTTGCGCGAACGACTGGCGCCTGCGCCGCATCGCCAGGGAGCGACGGCATGAACGCCTGGCGCCGACTGGCGAATGCGCTGCAAGACGACAATGACCACTTCCGGGTACTGACCGGCCTGCGGGGCTGTGCCGCGCTCTGGGTGTTCGCCTATCACGCATGGCATCTGGGCGGCATGCCGGCACTCGAGTGGCATGTCCTTGGCGTTGCCATCGACCTCACGCCGCCCATCGCACTGGGCGGCGCCGGCGTGACGGTGTTCTTCGTGTTGTCCGGGTTCCTGCTCGCCCTGCCATTCGCACGCTGGCAGGCGGGCGAACGGGCGCGGCCCGCATTCGGCCCGTATCTGAAGCGGCGCATCGCGCGCGTGTTTCCTGCCTATTACGTGCAGCTGGCGTTGCTGCTGCTGTTGGCACCCCTGGGAACCGGTTTGGCCGAGATGCCGGATGCCGGCCGCCTCTGGCGCCATGCGCTGATGCTGTTCGTGCCGCCGCCACTGGGTACGCAACCGATCAACGGCGTGTGGTGGACGCTGCCGATCGAGTTTTCGTTCTATCTGCTGCTGCCCTTTCTTGCCTGGTTGCTGCCGGCAAGGCGCTGGTGGTGGCTGCTGGTCGGTTCCCTGCTGTGCATGTGGCTCTGGCGCCGTGGCGTCGTGACTGTGTTTTCGGACCAGCCGTTGCCGCTGCGTGTCTCGGCGTCGTACCAGCTTGCCGGGTCGTTCGACATGTTCGGCCTGGGCATGCTGGCCGCTGTCGCGCACGCGCACTGGACACGCGTACCGATGGCGCTCAGGGCATGGCTGGCGACGCCGTGGGCCGCGTTCGTCGGGCTGGGCGCGTTGATCGCGGCTTCATACTGGCTCGCCTACAACCGCCCCAGCTATTGGGCCGACAACCCGATCTTCTACCTCTGGACACCATTGCTCTCAGTGGGCACCGTAATCCTGGTGCTCGCTGGCCTGCACGGCAACCGGATGATCGAGCGCCTGTTCGCGAACGGCGCTGTGGTGTTCAGTGGTGTTGTCAGCTACAGCGTCTACCTTTGGCATCTGCCTGTGCTGCACTGGCTGGGCGCGCAACCATGGATACCGGCGGGCGGGAACTGGCGTTTCGTCGCCCTGAGTCTGGCGGCCGTTCCGCTGACATTCTTCGTTTCGGCGTTGTCCTATGCGTTGGTCGAACGCCCAGCGATGCGCTGGGCACACGGCGATCTGGTCAAGTCCCGGAGCCTCAAGTGACGAGCATGCGGGAGGCATGATGCAGCCACACTCTCACACATTTGGTGAGATGTTCGCGAGCGCTTGGCGCCATCGCGACCTGTTGATGCGCCTGGCGCATCGCGAAGTGGCAGGTCGCTACAAGGGCTCAATGGGCGGGATTGGTTGGGCGTTGTTGACACCCCTGATCCTGCTGACCGTTTATACGCTGGTCTTTGGGGTGATCTTCGAGTCAAGGTGGGCAGGCACTGCCGACAATCACTTTGCGTTTGCTGCGGTGCTGTTCAGCGGCCAGCTCGTATTCGGGCTTTTTGCGGAATGCGTGACACGCGGCCCGCGCCTGATATTGGAGAGGCCGGAGTTCGTGAAGAAGGTCGTCTTCCCGCTGGAGATCCTGCCCTGGGTAACGCTTTCCAACGCCTTGTTTCATGCGTTTGTCTGCGTGATCCTGCTGCTTCCGGCAATCGCTCTGGTCTTCGGTTCCGTACCGGTGACGGCGATCCTGCTTCCAATCGTCTTGCTGCCTGTGATGGTGCTCGGTTTGGGGGCCGGGTGGTTGCTCGGCGCGCTGGGCGTCTATTTGCGCGATATCGAACAACTCGTGGGTCTGATAATAAGTGCCCTGATGTTTCTCTCGCCCGTCTTCTATCCTCTGGATCGTTTGCCGAGCGGGCTCGCTGTGGTGCTGGCGCTCAGTCCGTTGGCAATCACCATCGAGGCGACACGAGATGTTCTCATCTGGGGGCGCATGCCTGACTTCGCTTCACTCGCTATGCATTTCGTCGTAGCCTCGGTCATCGCGTGGGGTGGGTTTGCGTGGTTTCAGAAGACCCGACGCGGGTTCGCTGACGTGCTTTGACCGCGATTTTGGTGCCGGCGAACCTGATCCAGATTACACAAGGCGATATGTCATGAACGACCAAATCCCCTTTCTGAATGCCGACAAGAATGGGCCAGGGCATTTCCGTGCGCCGGACCTGCGTTGGACAGGAGAGACGTTGCTGCAGGTTGAGGACGTTCGGTTCAGGTTGTCGTACGACACCAATGAACTGCTGGCGGCGGACGCTGGCGCAGCGGACTTCCTGTTGGGGAAGCCGCGGCACATGGTCGAGCGGGCCGTCGATATCGCGCGTCGCCGGCGGATCGACAAGATGTTCGAGATGGGAATTCTCCATGGGGGCAGCGTTGCCCTCTACGATCTGGTCTTCAGGCCGAGCAGGATTGTTGCGATCGACCACTCGCCAAATCCTGTACCGGCACTGGCCGCATACATCGAATCGCGTGGGAAGGCGGACGCCATACACGCCCATTACGGCATCGACCAGTCGAATCGCGAGGCGATGGAAGCCCTGCTGGCCAATGAGTTTCCGCGTCACGACATTGATCTCGTCATCGACGACGCATCGCACCTGTACCAGCAGACGCGTGCTGCTTTCAATATCTGCTTTCCTTACCTGGCACCCGGCGGACTGTATGTCATTGAAGACTGGGCGTGGGCCCATTGGACGGGGGATTTCTGGCAGGGCGCCGACTCTCCTTTCGCTGGCCAAACCGCATTGAGCAATCTGCTGATAGAACTGTTCATGCTGTCGGCCAGCCGATCCGACCTGATCGACAACCTGTTCATCGATCACAACATGGTTGTCGTTCGGCGCGGCGAGGGAGAGATTCCGCCTGGCCCGTTTGACCTTGGCGAGCATTACTTGCTGCGCGGCAAGACCTTCGACCCCGCGCTCTGAACGCCGACAACCTGACGTGTATCAGATCGAGTCTCGAATCGTCGGCGCAGGCAAACTGCTGCCGGGGATACACGGATTGCGAGGAATCGCGGCAGTTGCCGTCGTACTATTCCATCTGGTGCATATCGCTGCAATCAGGCCGCCCGGGGCGCTCGACGCCATTGGCAGGTACACGGGCTACGCGGTACACCTGTTCTTCATCGTCAGCGCGTTTTCCCTCATGCATTCGACGGTTGGAACCGTTTCGCGCCCCGACTGGATTCGCACCTATTTCATCAAGCGGTTCTTTCGCATTGCACCACTTTTCTATGCAATGGTCGCTTTCGAGGCGATGCGCCAAGCCGTCAGCGGTCACATCGCCATCTCGCCGTCGATCTTGCTGCTCAATCTGGGTCTTGTGTTCGGGCTGGTTCCTTCGACGGGCATTGTCTGGGGAGGCTGGTCGGTCGGCGTTGAAGTGATTTTCTACGCGTTGTTCCCTGTCATTCTGGTATCAGTGCGCTCGATTGGCACCGCTCTCCTGCTTACGTGTCTAGGCATCGTCGTGAGCTTCAGTTCGCGCATCACGCTCGACCAAATGCATGGACTGATGTCGCCGGCGCCGGCCTGGAACTGGACTTACTTCGCGTTCTCGTCGAACCTGGCGTTCTTCCTGATGGGCGTGCTGGCCTTCCTCGCGGCACGACGACTGGCCGACGTGCCCTTCCCTTGGTGGCGCCCGATTGCCCTGGCGACGTCGTTCTTGCTGATCGTCCAGTTTGTGTGGGGTGCAGGAACACGCTTGCATGGCAGCGGGCATGCGGACGTGTTTGTGTGGGGAATTGCCTTTACCGGTCTATGCGTCTGGCAACGATTGCGCCCCTCGGCATTGATCGCCAATCGGGCCTTCGAGTTCCTGGGCGAGCGGAGTTTCAGTTTGTACCTGACGCACCCAGTCATCATCCATTACGGCAAGCCGGCCTTTACGATTCTGGATGCAGCACTGCGACCGAGCCTCGGCGGCGGCGCTTTCTTCGTCGTGGCCGCCGTGAGCCTGGCGACGGTCATGGCCATCTCGGAATTGACGTATCGCTGGGTCGAAGTACCGGGGATTTCGCTCGGGCGGAAGTTGGCCGGCAAGAAATGACGCGGATCATCGCCTGACCAATCGACGCCACCAGCATCCCAGTCGATGGAACGGTCGAGTGCGTTCGGCGTCGACACGCTGCCGTAGGTCGCGCAATGGGTCGGCCGGTATGAATGATCGCAGTCGCTCCTGAAACTCCGGGTACAGATCGTCGACGATGGCCTGGGCCTGCGCGCGGCGATCCGCACCCGTGTTGCCAAACGAGACTTCACCTTCGTGGAATATGAACACGTCTGCGGCAATTCGATGCGAAAACCCGGCGCGAGAGGCGCGCATGCAGAAGTCGACCTCTTCGCCATATCCGCGTCCGTAACGCACTTCATCGAACAAGCCGACATGATCAATGCAACGCCTTGTGATGTACATGCAGCAACCTACGGCCGTCGGAATCAGGGCGGAAACGCCGTGATTGGCTCTTGCGGCCGCGGCGTCCAGCGACGCAGTTGTTTCACCCGCAGGCATCTTGTTGCTGACGAGCCATTGCGGATAACTGCATATCGTTGCGTTGTTGGAAAATGGCGTCACCGTTCCGGTCGAACGATCTGCCGATGCGTGTGCGCTCAGGCGGCCAAGCCAACCAGGGGCCACCTCCGTATCACTGTTGAGCAGCACGACATCGCGGTCCGGATGGAGCGCCATGCCCTCGTTTGCGGTGGCGACGAATCCGCGATTCGTCACATGGGAGATCAAGGTGATCGCGCGGGATCTCGCCAACTCGACCAGCCAGGCGGATATGGCGGGCTCCGGGCTGGCGTCGTCGATGACCACGACTTCCGTCTGACGGGCGCACTTCGCGCCGAGCACGCTATCCACGCAGCGGCGGGTTTCAGCCGCGCCGCGATAGACCGGTATGACAATATCGATGGGTGCGGCAGGGTGCGCCATGGCGGCGCAGTTTATTGCACTGGGAAGCTTGGCGCTGGCGGCATCCCTTAGAATGCGACCCGTGCAACCGCCCTCCTCAGTTCCCTGTGTGCCCGGCGCGGGAGGGCCGCCAGGGCTCAGCCCGGAATTGTCCGTCGCGCTCCCCCCGATCGTCGAATTCGTCGTGCGCGAAGATGTGCAAGACATCGTTTCGGCGCTCGAGAACGCATTGACCAGCAATCCCGGGTGCGACATCGTGTTGCTCGGCGACGATGCTGTTCTCCCGGAGAACTGGCTTCCAAGATTGGCCAAGGCGGCCGTGGATGCGCCTCGAACAGGTGCCGTGGCGCCGTTGTGCGATGCCCACCCGGTGTCGTCATTGCTGACGTCCGCAGACGGAAGCATGGACGAGGCGCGGGTTGGTTTGATCGACCGCCTCGCGTATTGGCTGGGCGAGCGGCGCTATTACGAAATGCCCACGCTGCATGCCGTGTGCACCTATTTTCGCCACGATGCGCTCAAGGAGACCTTGGGTACGCTCGATGCCCGTCCCAGGAGTCTTCAAGAAGTTGTCCACGATCTGGCGGATGCGCTGCGGAACAACGGCTGGAACTGCGTACTTTGCGACTACGTCTATGTCGGGTCTTCGTGTCGGCACCCAGCCGGCGTTGCAGAGTCGCTGGCGACGACGGCGTACATCGCCGACCACCCGCTGGGCATGCTGCGTCTGGCCGTCGCCGATGCGCTCGAACAGGGATACCGACCGCCATTACGCATGCCCGGACTTGACCCTGTTCCAGTGCGGCTCCACGTCATGCATTTCTGGGGCGGTGGCGTCGACAAGTGGGTCAGGGACTTCGCTCGTGCGGACGACCAGATCAACCTGTTATTCACCTCCTACCGCATTGGAGACGCCGGGGGACAGCGGCTCGCCCTCTACTCGGACCCGGATGCGGGTTTTCCGTTGCGGACATGGGATCTGGCGCGACCGATCCCGTCGGTTTCTGCCGGCAGCATCGAGTACGGGCGCGTGATTCGCCAGATTGTCGAAGAGTATTCCGTCGATGCTGTGATCGTATCCTCGCTGATCGGGCATGCCCTGGAGGCCATCGACCTTCCGGTGCCGACGATCATCGTGCTGCACGACTACCTGCCGGTCTGCCAGGCAATCAATCCGTATTTCCGATCGCCATGCACCCAGTGCACGCTGACCGACCTGCGCGCATGTCGCATGGAAAATCCGCTCAACCAGTTCTTCGATGACCTTGATGAGACGGGCTGGGATGCCCTCCGGCGACGCTTCGCGCACCTGGTGCGCACAAGGAACGTGACGCTGGTGGCGCCTTCTGCATCCGTGTCGCGGACGATCAGACTGCTGGCACCGTCACTTGGGGATGTGCCGATCCGGATCATCCCGCATGGTCTCGACATGGCCGGGAAAAAGCTCCAATGGAACCCTCCGGGAGCCGGCGAGAAGCTGCGGCTCGTTGTGCTGGGTCGCCTCAAACCGCACAAGGGTGTGGAACTCCTGCGTGCGGCGGCACCCGAGCTTTCGCAGTGGGCCGAGGTGACGCTGCTCGGTTGCGGAGAAGAAGGCATGGCCCTGGCTGGCGAGACCGGCTGGAAAGGCCTGGAGCGGTACGACCCCGATGAGCTTCCGGCCCTGTTGGCGGCGTTGGCGCCCCATGCGGGCCTGTTGGCGTCGGCGGTCCCTGAAACGTTCAGCTATACCCTCAGCGAGCTGTTTGCGCTGGGGATTCCCCCGCTCGCGACGCGCCTTGGCAGCTTTGAGGATCGTATCGAAGACGGTTCCACGGGGTTCCTGTTCGATCCTGACCCGACGGCGCTCGTCGACGGCGTTCGCCGATTGTCCGAAGCGCCCGAACTGCTGCGGGCCGTCGCGCAACGGCTGGCAGCGCAGGGCGCCATCCGCAGTACCAAGCTCATGGCCGCAGATTACGCTGCCTTGCTGCCTGACAGCGTGCCAGGAGTGGCACGATTCAAGGTTTGCATCGGCACTCAGACCGGGTTGACCGCACCCTACCAACGCCTGGATGTTGCCTACCAGTCGCTCCGGCTCGCCTACGACCAACTTCTCGGAGCCTACGAGGACACGCGGCAAGCGTACGCCAGTACGGCATCGGTCAATGCCGATCTGCAGGCCGCGTATGAGACCGCGCGAAGTGATCTGGGACGCGTGACAGCGGAAGTCGAGTTGGCGCGTGCGGGTTTCCGGCGGTCAACTGCCATCATCCGCGAGTGGGATCAGGCCATCGGCCTGCTCGACCTGCGACACAAGTGGTGGAACGTCCTGCCTGCCGTGCGGCTGACGCAGGAAATGCGCAATAACATACGCGGTCTCGCGCTGGGTGAATCCGACCCGTGCGCCAAGCCAATGAAAGATCCCGATGTCCCAAACGACTGAATCCCGCGACACGACCTCAGGCGGCCCAGCCTACCCATGGGCCGAATCACTGTTTCCGGAACGGCTGAAATCGCCGTGGTGGATCGGCCACATTCCGTTCGCCTTCGAACTGATCGGACGCCTGCGGCCTGCCGTGATCGTCGAGCTCGGCACGTACAGCGGCTCGTCGTTCGCGGCGTTTTGCCAGGCTGCCCTGGCAGCCGAGTCCCCAACCCATTGCTACGGCATCGACCTGTGGGAAGGCGACATCCACATGGGGCGGTTCGATGAAGAACTGTTTCGAGAGGTGGAGACCTATTTCAGGACACGCTACCCCGGTCGCGCTACGTTGATCCGCAAGGATTTCAACGCGGCCGTCCATGATTTCGACGACAAGTCGATCGATCTGCTGCACATCGATGGCACGCACACGTTCGAGGCCGTCAGCAACGATTTCCATACGTGGCGCCCGAAGTTGTCCGATCGTTCGGTCGTCCTGTTCCACGACATCAACGTCACCGAGCAAAACGCCGGCCCGGCGGCGCGGCACTTCGGGGTCCGCCAGTTTTTCGACGGCGTAAAGCACGAGTTTCCGCATTTCGAGTTCGAGCACTGCTATGGATTGGGCGTGCTCGTGACCGGGCCTGACGTGCCGGCATCGGTGTCCGACCTTGTGCGCGATGCGGGTGCATCGGCGTTCCCGCAGTACTTTGCGACCAAGGGTGCTGCCGTCTCCAAAGCGTTCGAGGACATGAATGTGCCGCTGCCCGTTCATGATCCCTACGCAGGGCCGATCTGGCAGCAGGCTGTCCGGCGCGCACGGAACTTCCTGCGGCGGGCGTTCAAATGACCGACGACGGACTGGTCAAGCTGCTGGCGTTCTATTTCCCGCAATTTCACCGCATTCCTGAAAACGACGCCTGGTGGGGTGACGGGTTTACCGATTGGGTCAATGTGCGCAAGGCGCGCGCACAGTTTTCGGGCCACGCGCAACCGCGCGTGCCGCTCGACGGGCGCTATTACGACCAGTCACAACGCGATACGCTGGCTTGGCAGATCGACCTTGCCAAGACGCACGGGATATCCGGCTTCTGCCACTATCACTACTGGTTCGACGGCAAGCAGATGCTCGAAACGCCGACCAATCTGGTAATGGCGGATCGCACGCTCGATCTTCCGTTCTGCCTCGCCTGGGCCAACGAAACCTGGTCGCGGCGTTGGGACGGCCGCGATCATCACATCCTCATCGAACAGACACACCATCCCGAGAAGGCACGCTGGAAGGCCCATTTCGATTATCTGTTCCGTGCGTGGAGCGACGAGCGCGCCATCAAGGTCGATGGCAAACCGATGTTTCTCGTGTACCGCGCCCACCGGATCGTCCAGCTCGCCGAGATGTTCGATTACTGGCGGGAAGAAGCGCATCGCCATGGTCTCCCCGGCCTGTACCTGGTTTCGATGAAGCAGTACGAATTCCCCATGCCCGAACTGCTGAAGCATTTCGACGCAACGATGCAGTTCCAGCCGTTCGAGGCCATCTACTCGCCCGACTATGAAGGGCACGTCCTCGAAACCAGCAAGGCGGTGAGGCCGCTGCGGCTGCTGCCGGAGAAAGCCAAGGACATACTTCGCTCGCTGCACTACAAACTGGTGTCGAGCCTGACGTTCTATGACTACGATGTGGTGTGGAAGCAGATCCTCAAGGTCGAGCGCGAAGCCGGCATTCCGGCCTTTCCCGGCGCGTTCGTCGATTGGGACAACACGCCGCGCTATGCCAAGCGCGCGAAGATATTCAAGGGTGCATCGCCCGAGCGCTTCGAATACTGGTTCGACCAGCTCGTCAAGACGACGGCGCAGCGGCCTGCAAACGAACGCATGATCTTTCTGAACGCGTGGAACGAATGGGCCGAGGGGACGTATCTCGAGCCCGACACCGTGCATGGCTACAAGCATCTGCAGGCGGTGAAACGCTGCCTCGAGGGTCAGCCATTGCTGCGTGCCGCATAGGCGCAGCCCAAACTACAGTGGTGGTGGCACGGCGCTTCGCCGCGCGGCGTCAGAAATAGTGCTTGGCGATGCCGCGCAGCAGGTGCGCGGCCGTGTGCCGCGCCGCACGCAGCGGGCCGCATTGTTCCTGCTCGCGCCAGATCGAATACATCCACCGCGCGGCGCGCAGCTTGTTCGCCGACAGCGAGCCGCCGGCCACCCGGTAGCGTGCGTAGGGCCGCGCATCGCCGATGCGGCGGGCCACTTCGCCATCGCGCAGGAGCGCCAGCCAGAGCGCGAAATCCTCATGTCCGCGCAGCGGAAAGCGCCGCGCGCCGAGCCATTCTCGATCGAGCGCGACCGTCAGCGTGCCGATGCGATTGCCGCCGGCAAGTGTTGCGTAGTCGGTGACGGGCGGTGGCAGCAGGCATTCGCCTTCGCGGCCGCTGCGGTCGATATGGCAATACGCCATGCACGTGAATGGCGGCGGCGGGCCGGCGCCGAACTGCGTCGCCAGCTTGTCGGGCAGCCATTCGTCGTCGCTGTCGAGGAACGCGACATGCCGACCCCTGGCGGCATCGATGCCGAGATTGCGCGCCCGCGCGGCGCCGCCATTGCGCGCCGTGTGCACCAGCCGGATGCGCGGGTCGAGGCTGGCGAGTTCGCCGGCGTGGGCCGCCGTCCCGTCCTGCGATGCGTCATCGACGATCAGCAGTTCCCAGTCCGCGAAATTCTGCGCGCGCACCGAGGCCACCGCATGCGGCAGCGTCGCGGCGGCGTTGTAGGCCGGCATGATGATCGATACCGCCGTCACGCCGGCCTCCGGTTTTCGTCGCGTACCACCTCGAGATAGGCTCGACCATGCACACGCTCGGGCTCGAGCGTGTTGCCCTCGGCCCATTCGTTCCACGCCTTCAGGAATACGATGCGCTGCGCGGGCGGCCGCGCGGCAACGGCATCGAGCGCGGCACGCAAATGCACGCGGAATGCCTCCGGCCCGTCGTTGACCAGCACCAGCCCGCGGCGACCCGCGCGCGGCGTGTTGTCCCAGTTGGGAACGACGCACGGATAGGCCGTGTGATCGAGGCCCGCATCGGGCAGGTGATGGCGCATGGCGCGGGCGTAGTCGAGCCGGCGCAGGCTGAAGGCCGGCAGCCGGCGGCGCAGGCCCCAGTAGCGCCGTTCGAGTTTGCGCATCGCGGGACTCGCGTGCGTCTGGCCCAGCCGGTAGACGATGGTGGCATCCAGCCCGAGCGATGCGGGGTCGTCGAAGTCGTCCATGTTGAAGCCGACGATGTGCAGACCCGGCAGGCCGGCGTGCTGCGCCAGATCGCGCCAGAGGTCCAGGCGTCGTCTCGGCTGCAGCATTTGCAGGGGCTTGTAGATCACCAGCAAGGGCTTTCCATCCACGCGCAGGTAGCGGCGATCGGCGAAAGCCGAGAGCAGGAAATCGAAATGCCGGCGGTCGTCGTCCTCGCCCGGATAGGTCTGCTGCATCAGGATCCGCTTGGGGGCACCATGCCAGACGCCCGTCCAGCTTTCGTTCGCCCAGCCAAGGCAGAACGGGAACTCCGGCTTGCCGCTGGCCAGCACTTCGGCAAACGGGCGTTCCAGCAAACGCCGGCCTCCGAACCAGTAATGCCAATAGCAAAACGCCGCGATGCCGTGATCGCTGGCCAGACAGGCCTGTGCTTCGCGGACCGCCGGATCGCGCAGATCGTAGTAGCCCAGTTCGCCCGGCACCCTGGGCTGGTGGTGGCCGGGGAAGAGCGGACGGGCGCGCGTAACATTGGTCCATTCGGTGAACCCCGCGCCCCACCAGGCGTCGTTTTCCGGAATCGGATGGAACTGCGGCAGGTAGAACGCGATGAGCCTGGCGCGCTCGGCGTCGGTTGAGTGGGCAGTCGATGTCACGAAACGAATGAACAAGGCGGACGGAAGATGGCGCGGGTATTCGTGACGGGGGCGGGCGGCTATGTCGGCGGGGCGTTGGTCGCGCGCCTGGCAGAAGGGCGCGGGCACGATGTTATTGCCAGTGCACGTCGTTGGGGGCCGCAACAACAGCCTGCATCGGCCTTCGCCCGGCATGTCGCCGATCTGCGCGACGACCGCGTCGACTGGGTGAGCGCGCTGGCGGGCGTCGATGTGGTCGTGCATTGCGCGGCACTCGTGCACGGCGCCGGGCGCGGTCAGCCGGAAGCGGCCTTCATGCAGGCCAATGCCGCAAGCGTCGAGCGGCTGGCTGCCGCCGCCGCGCGGGCCGGTGTGCGCCGCTTCGTGCTGGTGAGCAGCATTGCCGTCCATGGCCGGCGTAGCGATGCGGCGATTGCGGCGCAGTCGCCGCTGGCACCCGCCGATGCCTATGCGCGCTCGAAGCTGGCCGGCGAGCGGGCGCTGAACGAGCTGTGTGGTCGCACCGGCATGACGGCGGTGATCATCCGGCCGCCGATGGTGTACGGGCCGGGCGCGCCGGGGAATTTCGCACGCTTGCTGGCTCTGCTGCGGCGTGGCGCGCCGCTGCCCTTGCCGCGCGTCGCCAATCGCCGCAGCTTCATCGGCATCGACAACCTTGTCGATTGCCTCGCGCATTGCATCACGCATGCCGACGCGTTTGGCGCCTATGTCGTCGCCGATGCGGAGGTGCCGACGACAGCGCAATTCGTCGCCGCAGTCGCCGCTGCGGCGGGCCGGCCGCAGCGAACGCTGCCCGTGCCGGCCGGCGCGGTCAGTGCATTGGCCCGGCTGCTTGGTCGCCAGGCGAGTGCCGACAGCCTGATCTGTTCGCTGTGGGTCGATCCCTCCGATGGCCGGCGGCTGGGCTGGGACCCGGCGCATTCACTGGAGGCCGGCCTAATCGCCGCGATCCGCCAGCGCGATTGACAGCCGGCAGGGTGGATGGCAATATTACTGACCAGTCAGTCAGTAATATTGCCATCATGGTTGCCACTCCCGACGGAAACACCGAGCTGCCCCGGCAGCGCCGCAAGGAAGAGCGTCCCGCCGAGTTGACGGCCGCCGCGCTGCAGTTGTTCGTCGAAAAGGGCTTTGCCGCGACGCGGCTCGATGATGTCGCGGCCCACGCCGGCCTCTCCAAGGGCACGCTGTATCTCTACTTCGACAGCAAGGAAGCGCTCTTCAAGGCGGTGATCCAGGAAGGCATGATCCCGATGCTGGATGACGCCGACGAACTGTTCGCGCGGTTCGCCGGCTCGTCGGCGGACCTCCTCAAGGCCTTGATGCGGCTGTGGTGGCAGACCATCGGCGCCACGCCCCTGGGCGGCATCCCGAAGCTGATGATCAGCGAAGCAAGGAACTTCCCCGAGGTGGCCCGCTACTACCACGATGCCGTGATCCAGCGCGGCAACCTGCTTGTGCGTCGCGTGCTCGAACGCGGCATCGCGCACGGAGAGTTTCGTGACGTCGATCTGCGCTTTGCCACCGAGCTGCTGGTGGCACCCGTGCTGATGCTGATGATCTGGCGCCATTCCTTCGGCCCCTGTTCCGCATTTCCCGACCACGTCTGCAACCACCCGGCGGCCTATCTGGACGCCCATGTCGACATGGCGTTGCGCGGCTTGCTGCCGGCGCCCACCCAGCACGGAGCCCATTCATGAAGCCACTGCGCCTGAGCGTCATTTTTCTGATGGTCCTGCTGGCGGGGTGCGCCGAGAAGGTCACGCCCCCCGAAGACGTTCGGCCCCTGCGGGTCGTGCGCATTCAGCCTGCCGGCGTCAATGCCGGTGCCGCGCGCACCTACAGCGGCGAGGTCCGCGCGCGGGTGGAAGCCACGTTGGCCTTTCGCGTGGGCGGCAAGGTGCTCACCCGCCAGGCCAACGTGGGCGATCACGTCAAGGCCGGGCAGGTGTTGGCGACGCTGGACTCGCAGGACAGCGATCTGGCCGTGGCCGAGGCGGAGGCGCGGCGCACGCAGGCGCAGCAGGAACTGGCGCGGGTGCGCGACCTGTTCAGCCGCAAATACGTCAGCCAGGCCGCACTCGACGCGCGCGAGGCCGATTACAAAGCCGCCGAAGCGCGCTGGGTGCTGGCAAAGAACCAGACCGCCTACACGGTGCTGCGCGCCGACAAGTCCGGCGTCATCGGGCAGGTCATGATCGAGCCCGGACAGGTGGTCAGCAGCAGCCAGGGCTTCGGTACCGGACAGGCGGCCTTTCGCATCGCCTATGACGGCGAGCGCGAGGTGGCCATCGCCGTACCGGAGCGGGACATTGCGTTGTTCACGCCGGGCCGCGACGTCGTCGCCGGCATTTATGCGACGCCGGGCGTCGCGTATAAGGGGCGCGTGCGCGAGGTGTCGTCGCTGGCCGATCCGGCCACTCGGACGTTTGCCGTGCGCGTCACGCTGCAGGACGCCACGCCCTTCGCGCTCGGACTCTCGGCTGGCGTGCAGCTGGTGGAGGCCGCCGTCTCCGGCATGGCATTGCCGCCGTCCGCCTTGTTCCAGAAGGACAACCGGCCCGCGGTCTGGGTGGTGGGCGACGACGACAAGGTGCGCCTGCGCCCGGTCGGCATCAGCCGCATGGACGATGATCGCGTCATCGTCGCCGACGGCCTGAAGGTCGGCGAGCGGGTGGCCGCCGCCGGCGTGCACCGCCTGCAGGAAGGCCAGGCCGTGCGCCCGGTGGAAGACGGCGCGAGCGCGCCGCCTGCATCGACGCCGGCCACCACGACGCAGGGCGGCAAACCGTGAAGGGCCTGAACCTCTCCGAGTGGGCGCTGACGCACCGCTCGATGGTGCTGTTCCTGACGGTGGTCGCGCTGTTCGCCGGGGTGCAGTCGTATCGTTCGCTCGGCCGTGCCGAAGACCCCAACTACACTTTGCACATGATGGTCGTGCGCACGCAGTGGCCGGGCGCCACGGCCGAGCAAGTGCGCGAACAGGTCACCACGCTGGTCGAGCGCCGGGTGGCGGAAGTGCCGGGGGTTCTCTATACCAAGTCGATGTCGCGGGCCGGCGAGTCGACCGTCTGGATCACCATCCATGACTATCTGCGCGGACAGGAGATCGCCGAAGCCTGGCGGCATGTGCGGCGCAAGCTGTCGGACATATCGCGGGAATTTCCCACCGGCGTCATCGGCCCGTTCCCCAATGACGAATTCGGCGACGTGCACATCCGCCAGTATGCGTTGACGGGCGACGGCTACGGCATGGGTGCGCTGCGCGACGAAGCGGACCGCATGGCGCGTTCGCTGGCCCGCGTGACCGACGTGAAGAAAGTCGAACTCATCGGCGTGCAGGACGAAAAGATCTACATCGAGGTCAGCCCCACGCGCCTGACCGCAATGGGCCTGGTGCCGCAACAGATCTTCGATGCCCTGCAAAGGCAGAACGCGATCGCGCCAGCGGGCCATGTCGAAACCCTGCACGACCGCTTACGCCTGCGTGTCTCCGGTGGCTACGACCGCGTCGAGGCCCTGCGCCAGACCGACCTGTCGCTGGCCGGACGGCCGTATCGACTTGGCGACATCGCCGACGTGCGGCGGGGACTGGCCGATCCGCCGCAACCGCGCATGCGCGTGGGTGGCCCCGACGGCGGGATCGATGCCGTCGGCCTGGGCGTGGTGATGGTGCGCGGCGGCAATGTGCTGGCCCTGGGCCAAAACCTCGATGCCGCCATGGCCGAGCTCGAGCGGCACCTGCCGGTCGGCATCGACGTGCACGTGGTGGCCGACCAGCCGAAGATCGCCGCGATATCGTTCGACCTCTTCATGCGCTCGCTCGCGGAAGCCGTGCTGATCGTGCTCGCCGTTTCCTTCCTCAGCCTCGGCTTGCGCACCGGCGCCGTCGTCGCGCTGTCCATTCCGCTGGTGCTGGCGCTCACCTTCGCCTTCATGAACGCCGCCGGCATCGACCTGCATCGTGTCTCGCTGGGCGCCCTGATCATCTCGCTGGGCCTGCTGGTCGATGACGCCATCATTGCCGTGGAAATGATGGTGGTCAAGATGGAACAGGGCATGGACCGCTTCCGGGCGGCCACCTTTGCCTACACCTCCACCGCGTTTCCGATGCTCACCGGCACGCTGATCACCGCCGCCGCGTTCTCGCCGATCGGCTTCGCGCGATCCTCCACCGGCGAATACGCGGGCGCGATCTTCTGGGTGGTGATGATCGCGTTGGTGACCTCATGGTTCGTCGCCGTGATCTTCACGCCGTGGATCGGTTCGCTGCTGCTCGATCCGAAAAAGCTCATGGCCAAGGCCGCCGCGCACGGCGGCGACCCTTACCAGCACCCGATGTACCTGCGCATCCGGCGCATCGTGGTCTGGTGCGTGCGTCACCGCTGGTGGGTGATCGGCGCCACGGTGGCGAGCTTTGCGCTGTCCATCGTGGTCTTCAACACGGTGGTGCAAAAGCAGTTCTTCCCGCCGGCCAGCCGCACCGAATTGCTGGTGGACCTGGCCTTGCCGCAGGGCGCCTCGTTGCGCGCCACCGAAGCCGACGTGCATCGGCTCGAGGCCTTGCTCAAGGGCGACCCGCGGGTCGCTTCGTATTCGGCCTATGTCGGCTCCGGCGCCAGCCGCTTCTTTCTGTCGCTCGACCAGCAGATGCCGGCCGACAACTTCGCGCAGTTCGTCGTCGTCGCCCATTCGATCGAGGACCGGCGTGCCTTGCACGACGCGCTGAAGGCCACCTTCGCCGCTGCCGACGGCAGCTGGTCGCACCTGCGCACGCGCGTGGTCGGCCTCGAGAACGGCCCGCCGGTCGGCTATCCGGTGCAGTTCCGCATCTCGGGCGAAGACATCGCCACCGTGCGTGCCGGCGCCGAGAAGATCGCCGCGGTGATGCGCGGACATCCGCACCTGCGCGACGTGAATTTCGACTGGTACGAGCAGGCCAAGAGCATGCGCATCGAAATCAACCAGGCGCGCGCACGGGCGCTGGGCGTGAACAGCCAGGACGTCGCCCTGAGCCTGCAGGCCTGGCTGGTCGGCACGACGGTGACGCAGTTTCGCGAAAACGACAAGCAGATCGACATCGTGTGGCGTGCGCCGCCGTCGGAGGCACGCTCGCTCGACCGCCTGCCCGACCTCGACATCGCCACCGCCAACGGCCGCCACGTGTCGCTGGCGCAGGTGGCGCGTCTGGTGCCGCAGCTCGAGGACGGCCTGATCTACCAGCGCAACCGCCTGCCGACGATCACGGTGCGCGCCGACATCGTCGGCATGCAGCCCAACACGGCATCGATGCAGATCTTCCCGCAGCTCGCCGCCGTTCGCGACAGCCTGCCGGCAGGCTATCTGGTCGAGATGGGCGGCATGATCGAGGAATCGGGCAAGGGCGAAGTTGGCCTCAAGGCGGTGGTGCCGTATTCGATGGCCGTGGTGGTCACGCTGCTGATGATGCAGTTGCAGAGCATGAGCCGCACGCTGCTGGTACTGCTCTCGGCGCCGCTGGGCATGATCGGCGTGTCGCTGGCGCTCGTCGTGTCCGGCCAGCCCTACGGCTTCGTCGCCAACCTGGGCGTGCTCGCGCTGATGGGCATGATCCTGCGCAATTCGGTGATCCTCGTCGACCAGATCGAGCAGGACGAGCAGGCGGGCAAGTCGACGTGGGATGCGATCATCGATTCCACCGTCCGCCGCTTCCGGCCCATCGTGCTGACCGCGCTGGCTGCGGTGCTGGCGATGATTCCGCTGGTGCGACAGATCTTCTGGGGCCCGATGGCCACCGCCATCATGGGCGGCCTGGTCGTCGCCACCGTGCTCACCTGCCTGTTCCTGCCGGCGCTGTATGCGGCGTGGTACCGCGTGCGGCCCGACACGCACGCCCCCGCAAGCGCCGTCCCGCCACCACTGTAGTTTCCCGCTTCCCCTGCACTTCGCACCCGTTACCGTGCCGTTCGCCCCCCGAATTCCGCTGCCCGTCGTATCGATCCATCGCGCCGCCGGTGCGCCGGGCGATAACCGGTAAACTGCGTCTCTGCCATTGCTACGCCGCTGGAGTTCCCAATGTCCCTGCCGAATCAGGAAAAAGCCCGTTTCAACATGGTCGAGCAGCAAGTGCGACCGTGGGAAGTCCTCGACCCGCGCGTGATCGGCATCCTGCATGGCGCGCGGCGCGACCACTTCGTGCCTGCCGCCTATCGCCATCTGGCCTATGCCGACACGGCCCTGCCGCTGGGCGAGGGCGCCGCGATGCTGACGCCCAACCAGGAGGCGCACGCATTGCAGGCCCTGCAATTGCGCGGCGGCGAGCGCGTGCTCGAAGTCGGCACCGGCATCGGCCACATGGCCAGCCTGCTGGCGAAGATTGCCGCCCACGTGGCGACGATGGAAATCAGTCCGGCCTTGGTCGCGCGGGCGAAGGACAACCTGCGCAGCGCAGGCGTGGACAATGTCGCCGTGCATGAAGGCAACGGCTTCGATGGTCTGCCGGGCGATGCGCCGTTCGACGCCATCGTGCTCTCCGGCTCGGTTCACGACGTGCCGCGCACGCTGCTCGAGCAACTCAAGGTCGGCGGCCGGCTGTTCGCAATCGTCGGCGATGCGCCGGCCATGCGCGCCACGCGCATCACGCGCGTGGCCCCCGATGGCTGGCACACCGAAGCCCTGTTCGAAACCGCCGCGCCGCGCCTGGTCGAGCCGGCGCGCAACCGCTTCGCCTTCTGAACACATGAAGGAGATGACCGCCCGCCAGATCGCGCAGTGGCTCGACGATGCGACGCGCACGCCGCCGCAGCTCGTCGATGTGCGCGAGCCGTGGGAGATGGGCATCTGCCGCATCAACGGCGCGTTGTCGATGCCCATGCGCGCCGTCCCTGCGCGCTATCTGGAGCTGGATCGCAACGCGCCGACCGTGGTCATCTGCCACCACGGCGTGCGCAGCTTTCGCGTCGGCATGTTCTTGGAGCAACAGGGCTTCGCCGACATCATCAATCTGCAAGGTGGCGTCGCCGCGTGGGCGCGCGACGTCGACCCCGGCATGCCCACTTACTGAACCGCGCAGCGTGCGTGGTGGAGACCCCGATGAACGTCCGTCCCCTTCGAATCATCCTCGCCGGCTGGCTGGTCGCCGCGGCCGTACCTGCCGGTGCGGCCGACCTGATGGCGGTCTATCGCGACGCGCAGGGCTATGACGCCCAGTACGCCGCTGCCCGTGCCGCCCTCGAAGCCGGCCGCGAGCGGCTGCCGCAAGGGCTCGCCGGCTTGCTGCCGTCGATCGGCCTGGGCGTGCAGACTGCCTGGAACGACAGTGAAACCGCGCTGCGCCGGTCCGGCGTGCCCAAGAGCGGCAGCGAATACAACACCAACGGCTGGAGCCTGAGCCTGACCCAGCCGGTGTTCCGCTGGCAGAACTGGGTTGCCTACAACCAGGCCGAACTGTCGGTGGCCCTGTCGGAGGCGCAATTCGATGCCGCCCGCGCCGACCTCATCGTGCGCACGGCGCAGGCCTACTTCGACGTGTTGCTGGCGCAGGATGCGCTGGCGACCGCGCAGTCGCAGAAGACCGCCATCGCCGAGCAGCTCGAAGCCGCCAAGCGCAATTTCGAGGTCGGCACGACGACGGTCACCGACACCCACGAAGCGCAGGCCGCCTACGACCTCGTCATTGCCCAGGAGATTGCCGCGCAAAGCGACCTGTCGGTGCGGCAACACGCCTTGCAGGCCCTGATCGGCAAGGACGTCCCCGGCCTCAAGCGCCTGCGCACGGGCATCACCCTCGAGCCGCCGCAACCCGCCGACATGGGTCGCTGGGTGACGCTGGCCGAAACCGAATCGCCCGTCGTGCGCCAGGCCCAGGTCGCGCACGAAATCGCCGGACGCGAAGTCGAGCGGCAGCGCGCCGGGCATCTGCCGACGGTCGATCTGGTGGCCACGCGCAGCTATGGCGCGCAGGGTTTCGCCAGCTCCGTTGGCAGCGGCGTCGAAACCAACACCACCACCATCGGGCTGCAACTCGCCGTGCCGCTGTACGCCGGCGGCTACGTGTCGTCGAAGAGCCGCGAGGCGGCAGCCCTGCGCGACAAGTCGGCGGCCGACCTAGACAACGCCCGGCGCGGCGTGGCGCTGGGCGCACGGCAGGCCTATCTCGGCGTCACCTCGGGGCTGGCGCAGGTGCGCGCCTTCGAGGCCGCGCTGGTCTCGTCGCAATCCGCGCTCGACTCCAACAAGCTCGGCTACGAGGTCGGCGTGCGCATCAACATCGACGTGCTCAACGCGCAGACGCAGCTCTACGGCACGCGGCAGAAGCTCGCCAAGGCACGCATCGATACGGTGCTCGCGCAGCTGCGCCTGAAGGCCACCAGCGGCACGCTGGACGAAAAGGATCTGGCCGCCGTCAACGCCCTGCTCGGCGACTAAGGTCAGCGTTCACCCAGCGCGGCGTCGAGCAACGCCAGCGTGCGCGCCGTCGCACCGCGGTGCGCGGCGACGAAGGCCCGCCCTGCGTCGGCCATGGCATGGCGGCGCGGCGCATCGGCCAGCAGTGCCATCGCGGCATCGACGAGATCGGCGGCCGTGCCCACCGGTCGTGCCGCGCCGGCCTCGAGCGCGGCTTGCGCCGCCTGCGCGAAATTGAACGTCGACGGCCCGAGCAGCACCGGCACGCCGACGCTGCAGGGTTCGATGAGGTTCTGGCAGCCGTAATCGAGCAGGCTGCCGCCGACAAACGCCACGTCCGCCGCCGCGTAATAGGCGAACAGCTCGCCCATGCTGTCGCCGATCAGCACCTGCGTCGCCGGGTCGACAGCCGCGCCCGCGCTGCGCCGCGCGACGCGGAAGCCCGAGGCCATGGCGAGCACCGCGACCTCGTCGAACCGCTGCGGATGCCGCGGCACGATCACCAGCAGCGGCAGCGCGGCGTCAACCGCCGTCCCGCCACCACTGTAGTTTGACCACGCATCGAGGATCAGCGCCTCTTCGCCCTCGCGCGTGCTCGCGCACACGAACACCGGTCGCGGCCCGAATCCGGCGCGCAGCGCAGCGCCGGCCTGCGAGGCCTCGGGCGGCGGCGCAATGTCGAACTTCAGATTGCCGGTCACGACCACTTGCGCTGCGCCGAGGCCGACCAGGCGCTCGGCGTCCGCCGCCGTCTGTGCGCCGACGCAGGCCAGCGCGGTCAGGGTCTCGCGGCTGAGCGCGGCAAAGCGCGCATAGCCCGCCGCCGAACGCGCCGACAGCCGCGCATTGACGAGCAATGCCGGGATGCCGTGCGCCGCGCAGGCGGCCAGCAGGTTGGGCCACAGCTCGGTTTCCATGACCAGTGCCGCGCGCGGCC
Organism: Rhodocyclaceae bacterium; assembly: GCA_044230495.1. Lineage (GTDB taxonomy): Bacteria > Pseudomonadota > Gammaproteobacteria > Burkholderiales > Rhodocyclaceae > JADJEF01. The sequence continues at coordinate 338 of JBGARB010000030.1, read as the reverse complement.
GCACATGGGCAAGAAAGCGCCGCGCCGCGCCCGGCGTGTCGTAGGGCAGGTAGCGTTGTTCGACCGTATCGCCGAACAGTTGGCGGCCGGTCTCGCGGCCGGTCGGCGTCATGTGCGTGAGCACGATGCGCAGCGCCGGATCGCGCTCGCGCAGCGCGGCGATCAGCGGTGCCGCGGCGCGCGTCTCGCCGACCGATACCGCGTGGATCCAGATCGCATCGTCGCACGCCTCAGGCGGCGTGTCGTAACGGGCGAAGCGCTCGCGCCAATGCAGGCGGTATTCCGGCTGACGGCGCGCGCGCCACAGCAGGTACAAGGGCGTCAGCGGCAGCAGCAGG
>JBGARB010000112.1:0-6382 GCA_044230495.1 Rhodocyclaceae bacterium | reverse complement strand
ATGCCAGTTCGGAGAGCAGCGTGCCGGGCGGCGGCGCATGCAGGAAGTCGATCGACGGCGCCAGTTCGGCCAGTTGCAGCCGGCGGCGCAGCGGCTCGGGCAGCGTTTCGGTGAGCGTGACGCGTTCGCGTGCCCGCGCGATGAGCCGGCGCAATGCCGGCTGCACGAGGCCCGCGGTGGTCGGATAGACCGGCGTCAGCGCCAGCGGCAACGGCTCGTCGGCGGCGATGACGCGATAGCGTGGGTGGATCATCTCGTCGCCAAGCAGGCTGCCGCGCAATTCCCCGAAGACGCGCAAACGCGTGCCCGGCTGCAGCTGCTTTTGCTGGCTGGGGTAGAAATTCATGAAGCGCAGCGTCATCGCGCCACTGTCGTCCCTGACGCGCACCAGCAGTTGCCGGCGCGGGCGGAAGGCGATGTCGCACGACACCACCTCGACGTCGATCTGCGCCGGCTCGCCGGGCACCGCCTCGGCGATGTGCAAGCGGCGCGTCTCGTCCTCGTAGCGCAGTGGCAGGTGCAGCACGAGGTCGCCGTCGCCGGCGATCCCGAGGCGCGCCAGCTTCTGCTTCAGCGTGTCAGCCAAGCACCATCACGGCGTCGGCCTCGACCAGCGCACCGCGCGGCAGCTCCTTGACGCCGACGGCGGCGCGCGCCGGATACGGCGGCGTCAGGCGCCGCGCCATCGCCTCGTTGACCTTGGCGAAATTCGTGAGGTCGGTGAGGTAGATGTTGAACTTGACGACATGATCGAGCGAGCCGCCCGCCGCCGCGGCCACCGCCGCGAGGTTGTCGAACACGCGCTCGATCTGCGCCTCGATGCCGTCGACCATCTGCATGCTGGCCGGATCAAGGCCGATCTGGCCGGAGAGATAGACCGTGTCGCCGACCGCCACGGCCTGCGAATAGGTGCCGATCGCGGCGGGGGCGCCGGTGGTGGATATGATGCTGCGCATGGTCACTTTCCGCTGTCGGAAAGCAGGTAGTTTAGGCGATGGAAGGTGTGCTGGAGGCCGCGGCGGGCCTCCAGGTTGAGCACCAGCGGCGCATTGAGGTTGGCACGCACTTCGCCGCGCTCGCCCTTGCTGAGCAGCACCACGACGGCGGCCTGACCGGCGTCGGCCAGATGCAGCAGGTCGAGCTCGGCATCCGACAGCTCGATTTCGAAGTGGAAGCCGAATTGCGCCGGGTCGGCGATATTGAAGGCCAGCGACGCATCGTCGAGCGATTGCAGGATGAAGAAGCGCGGCTCGGTCTCGTCCGGATGGAACAGGGTGAAGCGCCGGCATTGCTCGAAGCCGGCCAGGCCCGACGGGAAGTCGATGATGCGATTGGCCTCGACGTGCAGTGTGCCGAAGCGGGGGCTATCGATTTGCATGGCTGTCCTTCGCAGTGCCGCCCCAAGCAGGCGGCAGGTCAACGAGCCGGAGCGGGCAGCGCCCGCTTTGGGTGGCCCGGCGTTTCCGGGGGTTTGGGGGGGGGGGGTGGGTCGTCATGGGCCTTCGCCGACCGTTATTTCTTGACCGCCACGAGCAGGCTCTCGGCGATGCCGAGGGCCTGCAGCTTGGCACGCGCGGCGTCGGCTTCGGCGCGGTTGGCGAAGGGGCCGGCGCGCACGCGCGTTTCGACCACGGCGGGTATGCCCGCCGTTTCGAGCTTCTGGCGCAGTTCCTCGGCGTTTTCCGGGTTGCTGAAGATGCCCAGTTGCAGCGCCCAGCCGCGGTGGCCCTCGGCTGCCTGCGCCAACGGCCGCAAGGGCGGCGGCGTGCGGCCGGCGGCCGACTGCGCGGCCACGCCGGCGGTGCGTGCGGCCGCCCGCGCGGCTTCGGCACGGCGCACGGCATCGCCCTTGGCCAGCGGCACGACGGGCGCCGCGGTGCCCTCGGGGGTACCGACGACCTGCGGCAGCGCCGCCGCGCCCGGATGCAACGAGGCCGCCCTGGCGGTGGCCTCTTTCGCGGCCGGCGGCAGGCCGGGCAAAGGCTCGGCGCCGGCGCGCGTGTCCTCGGCGGGCTTGTCCGCCGCTTCGCCATCGGGCTTGGCGGCCTCGGCGGGCTTGGCGTCGGTCTGCGCCGGTCCGGCCGCGGGCGGCACGACCGCTGGCGGCTTCACGACCGCGACCTTCTCCGGCACCGGGTCGGACGTGAAGGCGGCATCGAACAGCGCCAGGCCGCCGAGCAGCGCGACGACGACCACTGCGGCCGCCGCGATGCGGCCGAGCAGGCGCTGCTTTTCGGCCTCGTCAGTCGTGGGTGCCGGTGCGTTCCGGTCCTGTTCGTCCGTCATGGATGTCGCCTTGCAGGTTGAATGCATCGTCGCGCGTCGGCGTGCGCGCACGCGCCAGCGCCGCCACCAGTTCGGCCTCGCCCAGCGAAATGCCGCAGCGTCCGGCGATGCCGTCGGCCGAGATGCCGCGCTCGGCGAGCGACGCCGCTTCGCTGTAGAGCGGCGAGACGTTGCGCGCCGCCTTCAGTCGTTCGATTTCTTCGCGCACGTTGGCCAGCGCCTCGCGCAAGGCCTCAGCCTCGCGGCGCAATCGCTGCACCTCGCCCTCCAGTTCGCGTCGCGCCAGTTCGTCGGCAAAGCCGCCCGGCGCAGCGGCGGTCGCGGTCGGCGCGTCGGGCACCGCCGGCGCCACCGTCGGCTCCTGCGGACCGCGCAATTCGGGCGGCTCGGGCAAGGGCGCGCGCACGCCGAACGAGCGCGCCAGCGCCGCTTCGGCCGGCGTCAGCGGCGGCGGCTCGTGCCTTGCCGGCGGCTCGGCCTGCGCCCTGGCGGCGCTGCGCTGCACGCGCAGCAGGCGCACCAGCAGCACGGCGATGTAGATGCCGGCCAGCGCGGCGAGCGCCACCACAAGATCACGCCACAGATCGGCAGGGAAGTCCATCGGGGAGAGGCCCGTTCATGGCAAACTGCCCCGATGATAGCGAGCCGCCCCGCGCGAAATCAGGCGATCAACCCCCGGATTGGGCCACGTTTCCCAGCCTGCGCATGACGGCCGCGACGCCCATCGATGCGGTCGTGCACAAGGTGGCCTGGCGACTGATCCCGGTGCTGTTCGTCGCCTACGTCATCAATTTCGTCGACCGGGTGAACATCTCGTTCGCCAAGTTGCAGTTGGGTCAGGCGCTGGGCCTGGACGACGTGGCCTTCGGCGTCGGCGCCGGCATGTTCTTCATCGGCTACTTTTTCTTCGAAGTGCCGAGCAACATGATCCTCGAGCGCATCGGCGCGCGCCGCTGGGTGCCGGTGATCATGGTGGCGTGGGGCATCGCCACCGTATGCATGGCGTGGGTGACGACGCCGGTCGAGTTCTACGTGCTGCGCTTCTTCATCGGCTTTGCCGAGGCCGGATTCTTCCCCGGCGTCGTGCTCTTCATGACCTACTGGTTCCCGCTGTCGCACCGCGGGCGCATGATGGCCGTCTTCATGGCCGCGCTGACCATCTCCGGCGTCATCGGCGGACCGATCTGCGGCGCGATCATGCAATACCTCGACGGCGTCTCCCGCCTCGCCGGCTGGCAATGGCTGATGATCGCCACCGGGCTGCCGTGCGTCGCCGTCGGCGCCGCGATCTACCTGCTGCTCGCTGACCACCCGGACCAGGCGCACTGGCTGTCGGACGCCGAGCGCGCGACGCTCCAGGCCGCGCTGGGCCATCCGCAAAAGCCGCAGACCTCGCTGCGTGCCGGCTTCGCCAGCTTCTGGAGCTGGAACAGCGCATGGCTGTATTTCCTGCTCGTCTGCGGCGGCTACGGCCTGTCGTTCTGGATGCCGACGATGCTGCAGCGTGCCGGCGTCGAATCCAATGCCACCGTCGGCCTGCTGGTTGCCGTGCCCAACTTCGCCGCCGCCGTGGCGATGATCCTCGTCGGCCGCAGTTCGGACCGCACGCAGGACCGCCGCTGGCACCTCACCGGCGGTTTCGCCTTCGGCGCCGTGGGCTATGCCATCTGCGCCATGCAGCAGCACAGCGTCGTCGGCCTCCTGCTGGGCTCGTCGATCGGCGTTGCCGGCGTGCTGGCGGCGATCCCGATCAGCTGGGCAGTGCCGACGAAGATGCTGTCGCCCGCGGCCACCGCGGTCGGCATCGCAATCATCGCATCGGTGGGCAACCTCGGCGGCTTCGCCGCGCCGGTCATCATCGGCAAATCCAGCGCGCTTACCGGCAGCCTGGCCAGCGGCCTGTGGATCATCGCCGCGCTGCTGGCGATCGGCGCCGCATGGGCCACCGTCAGCCTGCGCCGGATGCAGGACCCGACACCCCCACTCCCGACACGGACCGCACCATGAACGACACCCTCCGCCTCGGCCTCGTCTCCATTTCCGACCGCGCCAGCAGCGGCGGCTACGTCGACCAAGGCCTGCCGACGCTGCGCGAATGGTTCGCCAGCGCGCTGCGTTCGCCCTGGCAGGCCGAGGAGCGCCTGATCGCCGACGAGCGCGCCGACATCGAGCGCACGCTGATCGCGCTGTGCGACGATTGCCGCTGCGATCTCATCATCACCACCGGCGGCACCGGTCCGGCGCGACGCGACGTCACGCCCGAGGCCACGCTCGCCGTCGGCACCAAGCCGATGCCCGGCTTCGGCGAACAGATGCGGCAGATCTCGCTCGCCTTCGTGCCCACCGCGATCCTCTCGCGGCAGGTCGCGGTGGTCCGCGAAACCGCCGACCACGCCGCGCTGATCCTCAACCTGCCCGGCCAGCCCAAGGCCATCCGCGAAACGCTCGAAGGCGCACGTCATGCCGATGGCACGCTGCGCGTGCCCGGCATCTTCGCCGCCGTGCCCTACTGCATCGACCTCATCGGCGGACCCTGCATCGACACCGATCCGGCGGTGGTCGACGCCTTCCGGCCGAAGTCCGCGCGGCGGCCTGTGGCAGGTTGACCCCACCGCTTCCAATGCGGGCGTCGTGCTGCGAATCCGGCGGCGGACGCGCGTTTGCGGACTGCCCATTGATTTGATTTGAAGGAGTGCTCATGAATTTGCGGACGCATCGAGGCTGGCATCACTGGACGTACGCCTTGGCCCTGTCGGCTGCCCTGCTGAACGCCACGGTGACCTGGGCGGGCGCAGCGGCACTGCCGGCGCCCGACCTGCAGGAGCTGGCCGACGAGGCGTACGTCTACGCCTACCCGATGGTGCTGATGGATGCCACGCGTCGCGTGGCGACCACGACCACGCCCCAAGCGGGATTCGCGCGCGCCCCCGTGAATCGGTTCGCGCATTTCACGAGCTTTCCGGACGCCAGCTTCGAGGCGGTGGTACGGCCCAACGCCGACACCCTGTATTCGTCGATGTGGTTCGACGTTCGCCACGAGCCGCTGCTGATCTCCGTGCCGGACACCAAGGGACGTTACTACCTGCTGCAGATGATGGACATGTGGAGCGATGTCTTCGCCTCGCCGGGCAGCCGAACCACCGGCAACGGCGCACAGACGATGGCGATCGTCGCCCCCGGCTGGCAGGGCACGCTGCCCGCCGGCACCCGTGTCTATGTCGCGCCCACACCCGAAGGCTGGGTGCTGGGCCGCACGCAGACCAACGGCGTTGCCGACTATGCCGCGGTTCACGCCTTCCAGGCCGCGATGCGGGCGTCGCCCCTGTCGCAGTGGCACGGCAAGGGCGAAGCGCCGCCAGCCGCCCGCGAGGTCGGCGGACAGGATCAGGGCGCGCCCGTCGCGCAAGTGGACGCGATGGCGCCGGAACGGTTCTTCTCGACGTTCTCGCGACTGCTGGCGAACAATCCGCCCCACCTCAACGATGCCCCGCAGATCGATCGCCTTGCCCGTCTGGGCATCGTGCCCGGAGCGCCGCTCGACTGGGCGGCCCTGCCCGAGCCGGTGCAGGCGGCGCTGACCGTCGCGCCGAAGAACGCGCGGGCGCGGATCGCCGCGGCCGTGCGCAGCGCCGGCCTGCCGTCGAACGGCTGGCGCATCGTCCATTCGCCGATCGGCACCTATGGCACCGACTATCTGCGGCGCGCCGCGGTCGCCTTCGCCGGCCTTGGTGCCAACACCGTCGAGGACGCCATCTACCCCTTTGCGTTCGCCGATGCCGCTGGCAGGCCGCTCGACAGTGGCGCACGCTACGTGCTGCATTTCGAGAAGTCCGAATTGCCGCCGGTGCGGGCTTTCTGGTCGCTGACCCTGTACAACGAACGTCAGTTTTTCGCCGCCAATCCGATCAACCGCCATGCCATCGGCGATCGCGATGCGCTCAAGTTCAACGCCGACGTGACCTGCCTGACTTCTTCGGACCATTTATTCCTGGAGAACGGTCTCCGGGTGGGTGGGTGAAATCTGCTTCCTGAACGCCGCAGGCGTCTGGTTTCCCAGACTTGAGTGCGGACGGACATGATTGTAGTGATGCCGCCA
>JBGARB010000111.1:0-6417 GCA_044230495.1 Rhodocyclaceae bacterium | reverse complement strand
GCGTGGAGCAGGGGCATCTGGTCCAGTGCTTCGCGGATCACCGCGAGCACCACCTCCGGCCTGGCGACGACCGTCTGGCGCACCAGCTGGCGAGCGATTTCCATGCTCAGGGCCAGCAGGTCGTCGGCCACCGCCTGGTTCAATCCGACGATGCATTGCTCGAGCTTTTCGACCGTGCTTGCCAAGCGCAAGGCTTCCTCGCGTCCGGCGGCTTCGGCCTGCGCCTGCCCGGCAGCGCGTCCCTCGGCCAGCCCTGCGTCATAGCCGGCCCGTTGTCCCTCGCGTTGGGCCTGTTCGCGGATCCGGTTGATCTCGTCTTCGTCGAGCACCGGCGCCGCCGGCTTGGCCGGATCGCCACCGGCCAAGCCGTCACCGGAGTCGAAGCTGGCGAGTTCCCAGCGTTCCCAAGCGGTCAGCGTGGATCTCGGGTGTTCGTCGCTGGTCATAGGGGCTCTCAGACGAAGGCGTCGCCTTCACCTCCGCCACCGAGCTGGAGCTGGCCCTCGTCGGCAAGCCGGCGCGCGATCTTGAGGATTTCCTTCTGTTCGCCCTCGACTTCGGAGAGTCGCACGGGGCCCTTCGATTCGAGGTCTTCCTTGAGCATTTCCGCGGCGCGCTGCGACATGTTCTTGAACACCTTGTCGCGCAGTTCCTGGGAGGCGCCCTTGAGCGCGATGATCAGCGAGTCCGACTGGACCTCGCGCAGCAGCAGTTGGATGCCGCGGTCGTCTATGTCCAGCAGGTTCTCGAAGACGAACATCTCGTCGAGGATCTTCTGTGCCAGCTCCGGGTCGTACTCGCGCACATTGTCGAGGATGCTGGTTTCCAGCGCCTGGCCGACGAAATTAAGGATTTCGGCCGAGTGGCGCACGCCGCCCATCGAGGCCTTCTTGACGTTGGCCGAAGCGCCGGCGAGCACGCGCGTCATGGCGTCGTTGAGTTCGCGGATCGCCACCGGCTGCACGCCGTCGAGCGTGGCGATGCGCAGCGTGACATCGTTGCGCAGGCGGTCGGTGAAGTGCTTGAGGATGTCGCCGGCATGGTCGTAATCCAGATGCACGAGGATCGTCGCGATGATCTGCGGATGCTCGTTGCGGATCATGTCTGCGACGGTGGCGGCGTCCATCCACTTCAGGCCTTCGATGCCGGCGGTATCGCCGCCTTGCAGGATGCGGCCGATCAGGTTGGCAGCGCGATCGTCGCCGAGCGCCTTGGTCAGCATGGCCTTGATGACTTCCTGGTCGACTTGGACGGGCGCACCCTTGGCGGCCTCGACGCGGAAATCGTCGACCACGGTCTCGATGCGTTCGCGCGGCACCTGCTTGAGCGCGGCCATCGCATGCCCGAGCTTCTGCACTTCCTTCGGGCCGAGATTCTTCAGGATCTCGGCCGCCTCGTCCTGTCCCAGCGCGAGCAGCAGGATCGCGCTGCGCTCGACGGGATCATTCTCCTTTGGCGCCGCCATCCATCCATTCCTTGATGATGTGCGCGACCGCGCGCGGATCCTTCTTCGCGTATTCGCGCGCCTGGGCGAGTTTCTGCTCGTACATCATGTGCGCCTCGCCGGCCATTTCGAGCGCGAGCTCGGCCGCCTCGCCGGCCTTTTCGGCCTCGCTCGGTTCGGCGACGGGAGGCGGTGGCGGCGGCGTCATGCGCTCGACCACCGGGCGCAGGAAGCGCGTCCAGACGAACCACAGCAGCAACGCGATGAGGACGTAACGGGCGATCTCCTTGATCAGCGCGATCATGCCGGCATCCTTCCAGATCGGCAGGCTGGCGACTTCCTCGACCGCTTCGGCGGCGAACGGCGCGGCGGCGATGTTGATCGTGTCGCCGCGTGCGGCGGTGAAGCCCATCGCCTCGCGCGCGAGGGCATCGATCTGCTTGAGCTTGTCGGCCGACAGCGGCACGGCGACCGGTTTGCCGGTGCGCTTGTCCGGCTCCGTCGGCGGATTGATGACGATCGCCACGGAGAGCCGGCGGATGCCGCCGGGCTGGCCTTTGGTATGGCGGATGGTCTTGTCGACCTCGTAGTTGATGGTCGCGTTGCGCGCGTAATTGATGCCCGCGGCGGCGCCACCGGCCGCGCTGCCACCGGCTACCGGCGGCTGCGTCAACGGCGCCGTGGCCGGCACCGGCGGCTGGTTGCTGACCGCTCCGGGCACGCCGATCGCGGCCGGGTTGCCGGTGCCGGTCTCGGAGGTCTGCTGGCTGCGAATTGCCGTTTCGGGCGCGGGATTGGGCTTGTAGTTCTCGGCCACCTGCTCGAAGGCCGAGAAATCGACGTCGGCGGTGACCTGCGCACGCACGTTGCGACCGCCCACCACCGGCCCGAGGATGCCCTCGATGCGGCGCACGACATCGGCCTCGAGTTCGCGCACATAGCCGATCTGACCGGGGTCGAGCGTCTGCTGCACGCCATTGCGCGGCTGCGAGAGCAGCGTGCCGTTCTGGTCGATGACGCTGACGTTGAGCGGATTGAGCTGCGGCACGCTGGCGGCGACCAGATGGACGATGCCGGAGATTTGCGCCGGCTCCAGGCGCAAGCCCGAACGCATGTTGACGACCACCGACGCCGTGGCCTTCTGTTCGTCGCGCAGGAAGGCCGACTGCTTGGGGATCGCCAGATGCACGCGGGCGCCGGCGACCGAGGCCAGCGAACCGATGGTGCGCGACAGCTCGCCTTCCAGCCCGCGCTGGTAATTCACCTGCTCGGCGAACTGGCTGATGCCGAGCTTCTGCTTTTCCATCACCTCGAAGCCGACCAGCCCGCCTTTGGGCAGGCCTTGCGAGGCCAGCCGCAGCCGCACCTCGTGCACCTGCGCCTGCGGGATCATCACGGCACGACCGCCTTCGGCGATCTTGTACGGAATGTTCTGCTGCTGCAACGCCGCCATGATGTCGCCGCCATCGCGCTCGTCGAAATTGGCGAACAGGATCGCCATCGGCGGCTCGCGGGTCCACAGCAGCCCGCCGACGAGGACGGCGATGAGCAAGGCGATGCCGATCGCGCCTCCAAGCTTCTGTTGCGGCGTCAGGCGCGCCAGCGCCGCACCGAAGGCGGGCATGCCTACAGCCGGCGGATTGGCTGCCAGTTCATCGGCCATGGTGCGGAGTGGTTTTCAATTTTCTTTATCAATCAGGCAGATTGACGAACTTGTTAAGGTTTGGTTTAACTTTGACCGCTGCGGGATTGTGGCCTGCCCATGCAAGAGCGGTTCCCGCAAGAAGCGGCAATTTTTGCCGGCAAATCAATTGCCTCCGCGATGTTTTGAAAGCGCAATATCGCGTCCCATGATGACCTCGGCCGACCAGCCTGCCGAGCCGGCGTCCCTGACCGGCGGCGATGGTGAGATTTCGCGTGCCGAAGCGCAGCGGCTGGCCGAGGCATTTCGCATCTTCAACCAGGCCTCGGCCGAGCTGTCTTCAGCCTATAGCGACCTGCAGGCGCAGGTTGCCCAACTGACCGCCGAGCTGGCCGCCGCCAACGGCGCGCTGCGCCAGCAGTACCTCGAAACCGCGGCGCTCACCGAACGCCTGACCTTGCTGCTTGACGCGCTGCCTGCCGGCGTCGTCGTGCTCGACGGCGCCGGCATCGTCGTGCAGGCCAACCCGGCGGCGCAGGCGCTGCTGCGTGGCGAGGCGCCGGGAGTGCCGTTCATTCTTGGCGTGCCGTGGGCGCAACTGGCGGCCGAGGCATTGCAGGCAGCCGATACGCAGGGCGAATTCGTCGCCCGCGAGCGTCGCCTTGCCGTGGCCGTGACGCCGCTCGATTCGGCTGGCGGACGCATCGTGCTGTTGCACGACATCACCGAGGCACAGGAACTGCGCACCCGCGCTGCCCGCCACCAGCGCCTGGCGGCGATGGGTGAAATGGCCGCGCAGCTCGCGCACCAGTTGCGCACGCCGCTGGCCGCCGCGTTGCTCTATGCCGGCAATCTCGAGTTGCCGGCCATCGCCGACGAGACGCGCATCGCCATCGCCGGCAAGACCGTCTCCCGGCTGCAGCATCTCGAACGGCTGATCCAGGACATGTTGCTGTTCGCGCGCGGCGAAGTCATCGGCCGCGAGGACTTTCGCGTGGCCGACCTGCTCGGCGACCTGCGCCACACCTTCGAACCGCTGGCCGCCCGCCGCGGCGTGAGCCTCGAAGTGACGGACGACAGCGCCGGCGGTTTGCTGACCGGCAATCGCAAGTCGCTGACCGGCGCGTTGACCAACCTGCTCGAGAATGCGCTGCAGGCCGCAGCGCAGGGCGGCGGGCCGCAGCCGGCGGTGCGTCTGTCGGCCGCGCGCAGCACCAGTACCGAGGGGCATCCCCAATGGTGCCTGCGGGTGCGCGACAATGGCAGCGGTATGACTGACCAGACCGCCGCCCGGCTCTTCGAGCCTTTCTTCACCACCCGCGCCGACGGCACCGGCCTTGGCCTGGCGATCGCCCGCGGTGTCGCGCGTGCCCACGGCGGTGCGCTCGATGTCGATCCGCGGCCCGGCGATGGCGCCGAATTCATCCTCACCTTGCCATGTCCAAGCGCGCCGACACCCTGAGACTCCTCGTCGTCGAAGACGACGCCGCGCTGCGAGATGCACTCGTCATCACGCTGGAAGCCGCCGGCCATGCGGTCGTCGCCGCCGACGGCGGGCCGCAGGCGCTCGAACGGCTGGCGGGCGGCGGCATCCACATGGTGGTCTCGGATTTGCGCATGTCGCCGATGGACGGTCTGACGCTGCTGGCGGAAGTGCGCGCCCGCCATCCCGGCCTGCCGATGCTGCTGATGACCGCTTACGGCGACGTCGACACCGCCGTGGCGGCGATGCGCGGCGGCGCCTGCGATTTCGTGCTCAAGCCTTTCGAGCCGAAGGTGCTCATCGAAGCGATTCGCCGCTATGCCGTGCCGCCGCAGCCGGCCGACGGCGTCATTGCCGCCGATGCCGCCACGCGCGAGACGCTGCTGCTCGCCGCGCGTGTCGCGCGCACCGATGCCACCGTGCTGCTGACCGGCGAATCGGGCGTCGGCAAAGAGGTGTTCGCGCGCTACATCCACGAACAGAGCGCCCGTCGCGGCGGCCCCTTCGTCGCCATCAACTGCGCCGCCATTCCCGACAACCTGCTCGAAGCGACCCTGTTCGGCCACGAGAAGGGCGCGTTCACCGGCGCACAGGGCGCGCAGGCCGGCAAGTTCGAGCAGGCCGACGGCGGCACGCTGCTGCTCGACGAAATCTCCGAGATGCCGCTGGGCTTGCAGGCCAAGCTGCTGCGCGTGTTGCAGGAGCGCGAGGTCGAACGCGTCGGCGGCAAGAAGCCGCTGGCCGTGGACATCCGCGTGCTCGCCACCAGCAACCGCGACATGGCCGCCGCCGTCCGCGCCGGGCGTTTCCGCGAGGATCTCTACTACCGGCTCGCCGTGTTCCCGCTGGAGATTCCGCCCTTGCGCCAGCGTTCGGGCGACATCGTGCCGCTTGCTCGCCATCTGCTTGCCCACCTTGCCGCGGCGCAAGGCCGCACGGCAAGATTTGCCGCCGCCGCCGAGCGCGCGCTGCAGGCGCATGCGTGGCCGGGCAATGTCCGCGAACTGGAAAACGTCGTCCAGCGCGCGTTGATCCTCGCCACCGGCGAAATCGTCGAAGCCGAAGCGCTGGGCCTGGGCGCACCGGCGATGCGGGCTGCACTGGCCGTCGCGCCGCCAGGCGCCGTGCCACCACCACTGGAGTTTGCCGTCGCGGCGCCCGGCGACGCATCGCAAGCCGTTGCCGCAAAAGACAATTCCGCGCAGCCGACGGCGATGAAGGATCTCGAGCGGCAACATATCCTCGACACGCTGGCGAGCGTCGGCGGCTCGCGCAAGCAGGCCGTGGCCATCCTCGGCATCTCGGAGCGCACGCTGCGCTACAAGCTCGCGCAATACCGCGACGAAGGGCATTTCAACGACGATGAAGCCGATTGAGCGGGCCGGCACGTCGATTGCTATGGATTTGTTTGCCTGCCTTTGATATTTTGACCGCATGTCCATCGACACCCAGAAGCTCGACCAGGTCCTGTCCGAACTGCGCGCCACCGGCGCGCTGGCGGGTGGCCGCGCCGCAGGGACGACCGCGCCGACCGACGGGCCCGATTTCGCCACGGTCCTCAAGGGCACGATCGACCAGGTGAACGCCGCGCAGCAGGAGGCGCACAAGATGGCCGAGAACTTCGCCGCCGGGCAGTCCGACGTGAATCTGCAGGACGTGATGATCAACCTGCAGAAGGCCAGCCTGTCCTTCCAGCAGATGGTGCAGGTGCGCAACAAGCTGGTGTCGGCGTATCACGACATCATGAACATGCAGGTCTGATTTCGGCGGCGGCTTGCTGCTGTGGCGGCCGGCTGCGACGTTGCGCGGCGCTCGCTTCGTCGCCTACCTGAAAGGTATGTCTCCTCG
>JBGARB010000029.1:0-29118 GCA_044230495.1 Rhodocyclaceae bacterium | reverse complement strand
AAACGACGGCCGCGAATATGGCCGATTCAGCACTGATTTTGCTGAATTTTTCCGCTGAGCGGAAAAATACGGAAACGGAACTGGTGCCGCGTGTCGGATTCGAACTGACGACCTACTGATTACAAATCAGTTGCTCTACCAACTGAGCTAACGCGGCGATGGCGGCATTATAGCCGGCAGCCTCGCACCGCCTTACACTCGCAACCGCTCTCCAATTCGATTGACACCGTTGAACCAGGTTCCACTTGCGCTGCGCGTGCTGGTGATGGCGTCGGCCAGCGCCTCGCTCGACGCCCTCAACGCGGCACTGGCCGCGTCCGCCGACGCCTGCCATGTGCAGCCGGTGGCGTCGACTTCCGCGTTGCGTACCGTCGTCGCCAGCGCCGACTGGGACATCGCGATCTACCTCAGCGGCGTTGCCTTCAATCCGCAGACCGCCTTGAAGATCATCGAGGAAGCCGGATTCGACCTGCCGATGATCGCGGTCATCGGCGGCACCGACGAGGGCCTCGCGTGGCAGGCGATGCGCGCCGGCGCGCGCGATGCCATCGAGAGCGACCGTCTCGCCCGTCTGCCGGCCGTGATCGAGCGCGAATTGCGTGACGCGCGCCAACGCGCCGAGCATCGCGCCGCGCTCGAAATGCTGCGCGACAGCGAGGCGCGCTTCCGGGCGATGGCGACCAACCTGCCCGGCATGCTGTTCCATTTGCGGCGCGAAGCAAACGGCGATTTCCGCTTTCTGTACGTCAGCGAGGGCTGCATCAAGCTGATCGGCCGCAAGCAGCACGAACTGCGCAGCGCGGCACGTTATTTCTTCGACGCCTTCGATGCCGGAACGCGCCACGACCTGCTCGACTCGCTGGACCGCTCGGCCCAGCAAGGGACACTGCTCAACTGGGAAGGCCAGACGAGCAATCGTTCGCGCGCCAAGTGGATCAACGTCCGCTCGACGCCGCAGCGGCTCGACGGCGGCGCGGTCGAATGGCAGGGTATTGCCACCAATGTGTCGCACAGCAAGGAAATCGAGGCCGCGCTGAGGGAATCCCGACGCCAGCTCGCCGAGCTTTCGTCGCACCTCGAGGCCGTCAAGGAAGACGAGCGCGAGCGCATTGCGCGTGACATTCACGACGAACTGGGCTCCATCCTCGTGCGCCTGAAAATCGAGGTCGCGCTCATGGCCGGCAAGCTGCCGGCCGGCACGCAACCGCTGGCCGACAAGGCGCGCTCGATCGAAGACCTGCTCGACCAGGCGATGGGCACCGCCAGTCGCGTCGCCCGCGAGCTGCGTCCGGGCATCCTCAAGGAATTCGGCCTGCCGGCGGCGCTCGAATGCCAGGCCGACGACTTTGCGCAACGCACCGGCATCCGCTGCGTCATGCAGTGCGAGGACGACGCCATCGCGCCGGACGCCGACACGTCGCTCGCCTTGTTCCGCATCGCCCAGGAGACCTTGACCAACGTGGTCAAGCATGCGCACGCCTCGCTCGTCGTCATGCGGTTGCATCGCGAACGGGCTAATATCGTTTTCGAGGTCAGGGACAATGGCAGGGGCATTACGGAGGCCGACATGGCCAAGTCGCGTTCGTTCGGCTTGCGCGGCATCCGCGAGCGCGTGCACAGCTTGAATGGCGAGATTTCCATTGGCGCCGGCGAGCATGGCGGCACCATCGTGGTCCTGCGGATACCCGAACAAGCGCACGCCGAATCTGCCATCACCGACGAACCGCAAGGAACACTCTTCTGATGATTCGCGTACTCATTGCCGACGACCATGCCATCGTCCGCCAGGGACTGAAGCAGATCCTCTCCGAAACGGAGGATCTGCTCGTCGCCGGCGAAGCCGACGATGGCGCCGAAGCCTTGTTGCTGGCGCGGCAGACGCCATGGGACGTGTATCTCCTCGATGTGTCGATGCCCAATCGCAACGGCATCGACACGCTCAAGCAGCTCAAGAAGGAATTTCCGCGGCTGCCGGTGCTCATCCTCAGCATGCATCCCGAAGAGCACTATGCCGTGCGGGCGTTGAAGGCCGGTGCGGCAGGCTACCTCACCAAGCAGAGCGCGCCCGACCAACTCGTCACCGCCATCCGTCAGGTCGCGCAAGGGCGCAAGTTCGTCAGCGCGGCGGTCGCGGCGGAATTGGCCGATGCCATCTCGACGACCGACGACAAGTTGCCGCACGAGCGCATCACCGACCGCGAATACCAGGTACTGACGCTGATCGCATCCGGCAAGACGCTGACCCAGATCGCCGATGCACTCAATCTCGGTGTCGCCACGGTCAGCACCTACCGCGCGCGCCTGCTCGAAAAAATGGGACTGCGCAACACCGCCGAACTGATCCGCTACGGGCTGGAGCACGGCCTCGTCGACTCGATGTGATCCAACCGCCATGAGCAAGAATCTCAATCCGTCCGAGATCGCGCGCGATACGCTGCGCCAACTGGCCTTGCAGCGCAAGCTGCCGACGCCGGACAATTACCGCGAGATCTATCACGAGATCGCCGGCACCGAGGACCGCCTGCCCTTCCCCGAGGGCGACCTCAAGGCCATGGTCGGCGTCTTGCCGCGGCAAACCGGCGAACAGAACAAGCTGGGGCGCGCACTCGATGCGGCCGTGGCCGCGCGCGACTGGAAGAAGCTCGCCGCAACGCTTGGCGAGTTCATCGCCAAGGCAGGCGCCGAGCCGCCCAACTGGTCGGGCCTGCTGCGCACCCTGCTCGCGCAATACAACGCCCGCCACGCCAGCCTGACGACGGCGCGCAAGCGCGAGGCGCTGGAACATGTCTTTGCCGCCTCCGCGACGCCGGACCTGCTGTTCACACGCCTGCAATCGGTCTTGCGCGGCTGGGAACAATCCGGCGTCGTTGCCGACGAAGCGGACGCCGAGGCACCCCCGGCGGCAGAGCGCGCCAAGGACGGCCTCGACCTGCGCGAGTTCGTCGCCCATGTGTTCGACCATACGCTGGCCGTGCTCGTCGCCGAGCAGGCCGATCTCGTCAATGAGATTCGTGCGGTCGCTGCCGCGCTGCGCGCCGCCAGCGCACCGGAAGACGTCCGCAAACTCTCCGAGCGCATCAAGAAGCTCGGCTTCAAGCTCGACTTCGTCGTCGAGGACCAGACGGAGCTGAAGGCGGCCTTGCAGCACCTTGTCGGCCTGATCATCGAGAACATCGGAGAACTCGTGGTGGACGACCGCTGGCTGTCCGGCCAGATCAATGTCGTCCGCGATCTGCTGGCGCAGCCGCTGACCCTGCGTCGCCTCGATGATGTCGAACGCCGCGTCAAGGACGTGATCATCAAGCAAAGTGCGCTCAAGGGCAGCCTGCTCGAGGCGCAGGCCCAGCTCAAGGCCATGCTGGCGACGTTTGTCGACCGCCTGGCCGGTTTCTCGCAGAGCACCAGCGGCTACCACGACACCATCGAGCGCTGTGCCCAGCGGATCAGCGCCGCGACGGACATCGCCGAGCTCTCGCAGGTGCTGGCCGAAGTGATGCGCGAGACGCGCTCGATCCAGCTCGACGCGCAGCGTTCGCACGACGACTTCGCCGGCATGCGCGAGCGTGTGGCGGCCGCCGAACGCGACGTCGAGCGGCTGCAGTCGGAGCTGGCGCATGCCAGCGACCTCGTACGCACCGACGCCCTCACCGGCGCGCTCAACCGCAAGGGCATGGACGAAGCCATCGAACGCGAAGCGGCACGCGCCAGGCGGACGGGCGGACCGCTGTGCTTCGCGCTGCTGGACATCGACAACTTCAAGAAGCTCAACGACGGGCTCGGGCACGACGCCGGCGACGCCGCGCTGGTTCACTTGTCCAAGGTGGTCAAGGAGACGATCCGCCCGCAGGACACGCTGGCGCGCTATGGCGGCGAGGAATTCGTCGTGCTGCTGCCGCATACGGCGCTCGATGACGCCGTCAGCACGATGGTCCGCGTGCAACGCGAATTGACCAAGCGGTTTTTCCTGCACAATAATGAAAAGGTGCTGATCACGTTCAGCTGCGGCGTTTCCGAATGGGCCGACGAGGCGTCGCCCACGGAGACGCTCAAACGGGCGGACAGCGGCATGTATCTGGCCAAGCGATCGGGCAAGAATCGCGTGGTCGCCAACTGAAACCCCATGCTGCCCGACAATCGACAATCAGGGAGGAACGTCGCATGAGCACGATTCAGCAAGTCATCCGCGAAAACCCGCGCGAGATCATCGCCGTTCGGCCGGACGACACGGTGATCACGGCATTGGAATCGATGGCGAAGAACGAAATCGGTGCGGTACTCGTCATGGACGGCGATCATCTCGCCGGCATCTTCAGCGAACGCGACTATGCCCGCAAGATCATCCTGCACGGCAAGAGTTCGCGTGAAACGGCGGTGCGGGAAATCATGACCGAGAAGGTCGTCTGCGGCCGCCCGTCGCAGACCGTCGACGAAGGCATGGCGTTGATGACCCAGAAGCGTTGCCGGCATCTGCCGATCATCGCCAACGACAAGGTCATCGCGATGGTTTCGCTCGGCGATCTGGTCAAGGCCAAGATCAGCGAACAGAAGTTCATGATCGAGCAGCTCGAGAACTACATTCTCAGCTGACCTGCGATTGCGCCACGGCACCCTGGGCGACGCCGCCGCGCAGGGCGCCGTGCCGCCACCACTGTAGTTTGGCCGCTACATCGACTGCTTGATCGCCAGCACCGCCTGGTTGCGCAGCGTCTTGAGCAGCGTCAGTTCCTTTTCCGGGATCACGATCGTGCCCGCCTGGTCGCGGTCGGCGTAGATCAGCGCGACGGGGCTGCCCTTGATGGTCAGCGGAAACAGCACGAAGGTCTTGGCGACCATCGTGCGCCGGTACCACGGCGGAATCTTGCCGGCGATCTTCGGGTCGTCGATGTCGGCGATGATGATGTCCAGTCCCTTGCTGGTGGAGAGGTAGAACACGTCCGGCGCGACCGACAGCGGAAAGCGGAACTTCTTCACGATCTCCGCCGTGTCGTTGCCGAAGCCGAAGCGTCCGACCATGGCATTGGCCCGCGGGTCCTTCAGGCACAGCACCACCCGCTGGAAGCCCATCGCCCGATACATCGTCTCGAGCGTGATGCGCAGCACGTCATTGAGCGAAAAGTCGTCGACCAGCGAGTTGCTGATGTCCTGGATGCCGGCCGTCAGCGTCGATTGCGCATGCTCAGACTGCGCTACCCGGTCGTCCATCGCCGGGGCGGCATCCTCGTCGGGAATGGCCGCGTCGGGCAGCAGGGTCGCCGCCATGCCGTTGCCATCCGTCGCGGCGGCATCGCCGTCGTGTTCGCCGTCCACCCACCCGCGAACCTGCGTCGCGAAGGGGCTTTGCTTGAGATTGACGTGCAGCACCGCCGCCAGTTCGCCGACTTCGGCATACGATGTCTCGAGGATCTCCTGCAACTGCGCCTCGCGAAACGGCATCGCCGCCGCGAAGCGCGCCTGCACCGCCGCAACGGCCCGACTGCGGTCGCCCTTCGGCGTTGACGCAATGACCTCGCACATCTCGTTGGCAAAGCCCGAGAGCACGCGCAGCGTCTGTTCGTGCGTCGCCGGCCGGGCGACATTGTCCGCCGGCAGGGCCTCGAGCGACGACACGATGTCGGCCGGAAAGCCCCAGTGCCGCGCAATGCCGATGCCCAGCTCCGAAAAGCTCAGTCCAAGCACCTGAGTTGCCGCCGACTGCTCGCTGCATTGGCGCTGCAGCATGACTTTGCGCACCTCGATCACTTCTTCCGGGAAGTAGTACTGCGCCAGCAACTGGCCCAGGCTGTGGAAGAGCGCGCAGATGTACGCCTGCTCGGCTTCGCGCGGCATGAACTTGCGGCTTGCCTCGCGCGCCAGCATGCCGGCGAGATTGGCACGCAGGAAGGCCTCCTTGAGCTCCCGCGCATTGCCCTTGTTCTGCAGATGCTCGAACAGCAGCACGGTGATCGCCACGTTGCGCACGGCATCGAAGCCGAGCACGATCACGGCGCGCGAGACCGTCGAAATGCTGCCACCGCCCGAGGTGCGGAAATGGGCCGAATTCACCAGGCGCAGGATCTTGTTGGTCAGGCCGTAGTCCTTGAGGATCGTGTTCGACAGCTTGTTGGTGCTCTCGCGATCCGAGTTGGTGATCTTGTTGATGGCGAACACCGAGTCCGACAGCGCCGGAAAATCGGTCTTGTGGCGCATGCGCCGCAGCAGGAAGTCCAGCGTCGCCTGTTTGCCGGCCTCTGCGTTCTCGCCGCCCTCGCCGATCGGCGTTGCCGCCGCGCCGAGGTAGTCGTCGAGCAGCTTCTTCATCTGCGCCGCGGTTTGCAGGCGCAGCGCCGGGTCCTTCATGCATGCCTTGGCAATGATTCCCGCCAGCACGTCGTCAGGACAGCTTCCGGGCGGCAGCGTCACCTCGCCGTGCGCAATCTGGTAGGCGATCTGCGCCATCGATTCGCCCTTGACGGCGCGCTCGCCGACCACCAGTTCATAGAGCACCAGCCCGGCAGCGTAGATGTCCAGACCGGCACCGATCTGACGCGCCTCGACATATTCCGGCGCCATGTAGGCCGGCGTCCCGGCCAGGCCGGTGGCGCCGGCATCGCCGTCATCGAGCCGCGCGGCGATGCCGAAATCCATCACGTGCGGCTTGCCGGCCGCGTCGATCAGGATGTTCGACGGCTTCAGATCGCGATGAATGATGCCGCTGGCGTGCGCGTGCGCCAGTGCATCGAGCACCTGTCGCATCGTGTCGGCGGCTTCCGCCGGCGACAGGCGTCCGTCGCGCCGCAGGCGCTCGGCCAGGGTCGGGCCGCTGACCAGTTCGAATACCAGGTAGGGGTCGCCGTCCTGTTCGCCCATATCGAACACCGGCACGATGTTCGGGTGGCGCAAGGCACCGACGGCGCGTGCTTCGTCGAGCAGCGCCTGGTTGCGGCGCACGTCGGAGCGGGAAAAATGCAGCGTCTTGATGGCCACCTCGCGCCGCAACTGCGGATCCCATGCCAGATAGACGGCGCTTTGCGCGCCACGTCCGAGTTCGCGTCGTACTTCGAAGCGGCCAATGGTCCGGGGAGCTGTCGTCATCGGTCGATTGTAGTGGTGCCGCCTCATGCTGCACCGCCCATTGCAAAA
This sequence comes from Rhodocyclaceae bacterium, assembly GCA_044230495.1. Taxonomy (GTDB): domain Bacteria; phylum Pseudomonadota; class Gammaproteobacteria; order Burkholderiales; family Rhodocyclaceae; genus JADJEF01. The sequence goes on along the minus strand of JBGARB010000029.1, from coordinate 21,999 downwards.
ACCCCTCCCGCTACCTAAGATAAGCCGATGGACGCCAATCTTTCTCCCGAAGCCGCCGCGCAGCGTTTGGTGGAGTTGCGCATCGAACATCGCGATCTGGACGAAGCGATCGCCAAACTGGAGGAGGCGCCCACGAGCGACGAGTTGGCATTGCGACGCCTCAAGAAGCGCAAGCTCGGCCTCAAGGATCGCATCGCCACGCTGGAACGGATCGCCGGCCCGGACGAATACGCATGACCGACGCAGTGCCGGAGGGGAGCCCGCCACCGCTGCCCTTCCCGACGGTGCGCGCCGGGCTGCCGCTGACCGCACCGTTCGATTGGCTGCGCGCAGGATGGAACGATTTGCGCGCCTGCGGCAACGCCAGCATCTTTTACGGTGCCTGCTTTGCCGTGATGGGCTGGGTGCTGGTGCTGACGTTCTGGCGTGCCGTGCAACTTGCTTCGGCAGTCACCGCGGGCTATCTGCTCGTCGGCCCGGTGCTGGCCATCGGGCTGTATGCGCTGTCGCGCCAGCGGGAGGCCGGTGAACCCATCCGCCTGCGGCCGACGCTGATGGCATGGCACACCAAACGCGGCGCCATCGCCGTGTATTCGCTGATCCTGATCATCGTGTATCTGGTCTGGGCGCGGGCCTCGATGGTCACCTTCGCCCTCTTCTATCAAGGCAGCATGCCGAGCCTGGAGGGCCTCGTCGCCGCTTTGCTGCGCTTTGACGATCTGGAGTTCTTCGGCGTCTACCTCGTCGTCGGCGGTTTTTTCGCTGCGTTCGTTTATGCATTGTCGGTGGTGTCGGTACCGCTGATGCTCGATCGCGACCAGGATGCCGTCACGGCGATGATCGCCAGCGTCATTGCGCTCGGCCGCAACCTGCCGACCGTGCTGTTCTGGGCCGCACTGATCGCCATGCTGGTTTTTGCCGCCATGCTGACCGGATTCCTCGGCATGCTGGTGATCGGCCCGTGGTTGGGTCACGCCACCTGGCATGCCTTCCGCGCGCTGATCGAACCGCTGCCGACCCCGCCGGGCGCTCCATGAGCCGCACAATCGGTGCGCCGATGCTGCTGCTCGTCGGCGCCCTCGCGGCGTCTCTGTTCATCGTCGGACTTGCGCTCGATCTGCCTGCCCTGCGGCTGGCGACCAAGACCCTGCCGGTGCTGGCAATGGCCGCATGGGTCTTTCCCCACGGTGACCGGCGCGTTGGCTGGGGACTGGTTTTCGGCGCCATCGGCGACTTCTGCCTCGCCCTGCCCGGGGGCTTTCTCGCCGGCATGGTCGCCTTCGCCATCGGCCACGGGCTCTACGTCTGGGCCTTCGTACACTGGCAACGCACGATGCACCTTGCCCTGGCCGTGCCGGTCGTTGCCTACCTGGCCACCGTGATGACGCTCATGTGGCCGGGGCTGGGCAACATGGCCGCGCCCGTCGTCGTCTATATGTCGATCATCGGCCTGATGATCTGGCGGGCCGCCGCCGTGGCGCAAGGCCGCACCGGCGACGACGTCCCGGCCCGCTGGGCGGCATTGGGCGGTGCACTGCTGTTCGGCTTCTCGGATACGCTGATCGGGGTGAACCGCTTTGCGCAGCCCCTTGCCGGCGCCGGCTATCCGATCATCCTCACCTATTGGGCAGGCCAATGGCTGATTGCACGCGCCGCGGTGGCGCGGCGATGATGGAAGGTCTGCTCAAGCCGCTGATCACGCTGCTGGCGATCGTCAATCCGATCGGCGTCGTGCCATTTTTCATCCACTTCACGCGCACCTTTTCGGCCGAGGAACGCGCCCGTACCGCGCGCATCGCCGCGTTTTCGGCATTCGTGGTCATCACCGCCAGTTCGCTGCTCGGCCTGCACATCCTCGAATTCTTCGGCATTTCGCTGGCCTCTTTCCAGGTCGGCGGCGGTCTGTTGCTGATCATGGGCGCGCTGCAGATGCTGCATGCGGAGCCTGCCGAATCGCGTGCGCAGGACGTCACCGACGGCGCAGATCGCGCCAGCGCCGGGGCCAGCGTGGCGGTGGTGCCGTTGACAATTCCGCTGCTCACCGGCCCGGCCGCGATCTCGACCGTCGTCATCTACGCCGAGAAGTCGCGCTCCGTGCTCGCATTGGGCACGCTCATCGCATATGGCGTTATCATCGGTCTCGCCGTCTGGCTCGTGCTTTCCGCCGCCGAGCGGGTCGGCGCATTCCTCGGCCAGACGGGCATCAATGTCATGACGCGGCTGATGGGCCTGATCCTTGCCGCGATTGCCGTCGAGGTCATGTCCGACGGCCTGCTGCAGTTGTTTCCGATCCTGGCCGGTCGTTGAAAACACAGTCGTGGCGGCACGGCGCCTGCAGCGCCCCATGGAGCTGACACATGCAACCCGCTTCCCTTGAGCTTTCTCCCGCTGGCGTGACGCGCACGCTGGCCACGGTGACCATCATGTTGCTGGCACTCAGCTTTGGCGGACAGGTCTTCCGGTTTTCGACCGGGCACGACCATGTCTATGGTCTGCTGGCATTGTTCAATGTCGGCAAGGAGGAGAACATCCCCACGATGTTCACCAGCTTCCTGCTGCTGGCGAGCGCACTCCTGCTGCTGATGATCTGGCGGATCGAGCGTGCACGCGGCGGTCCATGCGCCGGACACTGGCTGCTTCTGGCCTGCGGCTTCGCGTTCATGGCGCCCGAGGAAGTCATCGGCCTGCATGAGCGGATGACCGAACCGATGCGCGCCATTCTCGGCGGCAAGGATCTCGGTGCCCTCTACTTCGCGTGGGTCGTGCCTGCCGCTGTTCTGCTCCTGGGTCTGGCCATCGCGTTCATCCCGTTTCTGCGCGCCCTTTCCCGTGGCGAGGCCGTCCGTTTCATCGTGTCAGGCGTGGTTTATCTGGGCGGTGCGATCGGTTGCGAATTGGTCGGCGGGGCATGGGCGGAGCGCCACGGCGCTGACAACCTCGCCTACCAAGCCATCGTCACGCTCGAAGAAGGCATGGAAATGGCGGGCGTCGTCGTCTTCATCTGGGCGCTGCTGCACTTCATCGAAGTCCACTACGGCGAGGTCCGCATCGACCTGCGCACAAGCGCCGTCCCGCCACCACTGTAGTTTCAGATCACCTTCACCTGCACGAGTTCGTCCCCGTTCGGGTCGGTGACGTGTACCGCACAGGCAATGCACGGATCGAAGCTGTGGATGGTGCGCAGGATTTCGATCGGCAGCTGGGCATCGTGCAGCTTATGCCCGGCGAGCGCCGCCTCGTACGGCCCCTGCTGTCCGGACGCGTCGCGTGGACCGGCATTCCAGGTGCTCGGCACGATCGCCTGGTAGTTGGCGATCTTCTGGTCCTCGATGACGATCCAGTGCGACAGCGCGCCGCGCGGCGCCTCCATGATGCCCACGCCCTGGGCCTTGGCGGGCCATGTCGATGGCTCCCAGCGTGACGCGTTGAAGGTATCGAGTTCGTTGGCGCGGATGTTCGCCATCAGCGCATCGAACCAGCCCTGCATGGCGTCGGCGATGAGCTTGGTTTCCAGCGTGCGCGCTGCCGTGCGTCCGAGCGTCGAATACAACGCGGACACCGGCGCGTCGAGCTTCTTCAGCGTCATGCCGACCAGTTCCTGCGTCGCCGCATCGCCCGCGGCGTGCAGCATCAGCACGCGCGCCAGCGGCCCGACTTCGACGGCCTTGCCCTTCCAGCGCGGCGACTTCAGCCACGAGTAATCCTTCTCGACATCCAGATACTCGTAGGGCGGATGCGGCCCGGTGTAATCGAGCGTCGTTTCGCCCTGCCACGGGTGCAGGCCCTTGCCCTTGCCCACGGAGTAGTGATACCAGGCATGGCTGACGAATTCCTCGATTTCGCCATCGGCCTTGAGGTCGATCGGATGAATCGTCTTCAGATCGCGTCCGAGCAGCACGCCGCGCGGAATCATGAAGCCCGACGGATCGTTCATGCCCTTCGACGGAAACTCGCCGAAGGTGAGGAAGTTGCCCACGCCTTCGCCCTGCGCGAACCAGTCCTTGTAGAACCCGGCAATCGCCAGCGTGTCCGGCACATACACCTGGTCGACGAACTCGCGCATCGAGCGGATGACGTTCTGTACCGTCTGCAAGCCGGTGACATTCACTGCCGTGCCCGAATCGCCGCCGCGGAATCCCGGATGGCCCTGACCCTTGCCCGGATGCGTCGGGTCGATGCTGATGGCACACGGCACGCCGCCGACGACGAAGTTGGGGTGCGGATTCTTGCCGCCGAATATCGCGTGCAGCTTGACCACATCGCGCTGCCAGGCCAGCGCGTCAAGATAATGCGCCACGGCCATGAGGTTGGCTTCCGGCGGCAGCTTGTAAGCCGGGTGGCCCCAGTAGCCGTTGGCGAAAATGCCCAGTTGCCCGGCATCGACGAAGCCCTTGAGCTTCTTCTGCACGTCGGAGAAATAGCCCGGCGAGGACTTCGCGTAACCGGAAATCGATTGCGCCAGCGACGAGGTCGCCTTCGGGTCCGCCTTCAACGCCGACACCACGTCCACCCAGTCGAGTGCGTGCAGGTGATAAAAGTGCATCACGTGGTCGTGGATGTACTGCGCGCCGATCATCAGGTTGCGGATCAGATCGGCGTTCTTCGGGATCGCGATGTCGAGCGCGTTCTCGACCGCGCGCACCGACGCGATGCCGTGCACCAGTGTACACACGCCGCAGATGCGCTGGGCGAAGGCCCATGCGTCACGCGGATCGCGCCCGCGCAGGATGATCTCGATGCCGCGCACCATCGTCCCCGCCGAGGACGCGCGGGTGATCGTTCCGGAGGCATCGGTCTCGGCCTCGATGCGCAGGTGCCCCTCGATGCGCGTGATCGGGTCGACGACGACGCGGCGCGGTGAAGTGGCGGTGGCGGCGGTCATTGCTTGGTCTCCTCGGCGATATGCTCCGCCAGCAGTTCGGTCAGGCCGACGATCTCGATGTCCATGTGGTAATGCTCCAGCGCCTCTTCCATGACGATGCGGCAGTTGGCACAGGCGGTGACCATCGTCTTCGCGCCCGTAGCCTCGATCTGCGCCTTCTTCTTCTTGAAGGCCATCAGCTTCCACTCCTCGGCACGATCGTTGGCCGAAACGCCGCCGCCGCCGCCGCAACACCAGTTCATGATGCCGGCATCCGGCATCTCGTGGAAGTCGTCGGCAATCTGGTCGAGCAGCCGGCGCGGCTGCTCGACGACACCGCCACGGCGGGCAATCTGGCAAGGATCGTGATAGGTCAGGCGACGGGAGTCCTTGCCCGTCGTCGGCAACCGGCCGGCAGCGCGCAATTCGTCGAGCACCTCGAGGATGTGCTTGACCTCGAAGCCGAACGGGCGACCTACCAGGTTGGGCCCTTCCCAACGGATCGCCGTAAAGGCGTGCCCGCACTCGGGGCTGATGACGCACTTCACCTTCAACTGCTCGGCGGCAACGACAATCCGGTTAACGATCTCGCGCGCGAGGTCCGACGCACCGATCTGGATGCCGCTGTTGGTCGCCTCGAAGGCCTCGTGCGACAGTGTCCAGGTCACGCCCGCACGGTCGAAGATGCGCACCAGCGCGGCAAGGTATTCGGGAAAGTTGATGATCTCCATCGAAGACATCAACGCGAGGTATTGCGCGCCCTCGACATCCACCGGTACCTTGAGCCCGGTATCGGCCTCCACATGCCGGATCTGCGCCTGCACGGCCGGCCACTTGATGCCCATCGGGCTGCCGATCGTCACCGCGCGGGTCGTGGCGCCGATCAGCCCTTGCGGCGCATGGCCGGACGCCGACATGCCTTCGCGCATCTTGCGGATCATGTACGGGATGTCGTTGCCGACCGGGCACACCATCGCGCAGCGACCGCACAGCGTGCAACTGTCGTAAACCAGCGGGCTCCATGCTTCCAGCTCCGCATCCGTGACCGGCTTGACGAGGCCGAGGACGCTGCCGATGCGACCGAGCAGTGTGTATTCGGCCTGCCAGGCCCGGCGCATGGGCTCGAGCTTGTGGATCGGCGTGAATTTGGCGTCGCCCGATTCCGTGTAGAACAAGCACGCCTCGGCGCACAGTCCGCAATGCACGCAACTGGAAAAATAGCTCGCGATCGGCGCATCGATCACTTCGCGGAACGCGTTCAATCCCTTGGCCAGCGTGGCGGTCACGATGCCACCTCCTTTGCTCCCCGTCGTAACACAGCCGTCGCGCATCGGTGGCTGGCGTCTATCGCGGACGCACGCATCCCCGCTGCGCGGGGCTCCAGCTCGCTGCTCATGACGCCACTCCTTTCCGCGCGAAACCATCGCCGTTGTACCAGCGGGCGACAAACAGGCTGACCGTATGGAAGAGCTTGGTGAAGGGCAGCATCACGATCAGCAATTCGACCGACAGGATGTGCAGCGTGAGCATGAAGGTGTATTCGAACAGGAGGTGGTGGTAGGCGAGATAACCCGTGAGCAAAGGCAGGAAGGTCAGCGCCCATGCAAGGTAGTCGCCGACACCGGAAAGCAGTCGCTTCACCGGTTGCGTCAGCCGATGTGCCAGCAGCACCAGCAACGCCACCAGCGACGCCAGCGCCAACGCATCGACCAGCGGCGACGGCAGCGCCGGCCAGCCGACGCCAATCAGGCTCTCGAACAGTGCGATGTGCGGCGCGAACAGCAGCACGGTGGCAAACAGCCCGAGATGGAAGACGTAGCCACCGACGTAGGTCACCGGGTCGCGCCGGAGCATGCCCGGCGCAGGCACCGAGCGCGTGAAAATCGTCCGCCAGCCGCTCCCCGGCCCATTGAGGCGCGGTGCGGAAATATCCTTCTTGCGCCCCAGCCCCAACGTTTCAAGCAGACGCAGCAGGATGCCGCCGGCGCACAGGGCGAGCGCCACCTGAAGCAGCGGGCCGCGCGCCAATGTCAGCAGATCGAGTTCGTTCATGTGGCCTCCACCGGGCCGCCCCAAGGAGGCCGCCGCAAGTCGTCCGGAGCCGCGCAGCGGCGAACCGTTGTCCCCCCCTTGCCCGGCAAGGGGGTCGGGGGAAATGTGCTCATTTCTCCTCCCGCGTCAGATCGGCGACGCCGACAGGCACATGGCCCGCGCGCGCGGCGGCCTGTCTGCCGCGATTGAACCAGGTCACGGCGACACCTGCCGCCAGTCCTGCTGCCGCGCCGGCGGCCAAGGCGCCGCCGGCCGGTACCGCGGGCGCCGACAGCGCCTTGTAGAAGCCGCCGGCATCCCAGAAATTCGGTTCCGAGCAGCCGATGCAGCCATGGCCGGACTGGATCGGGAAGCTTGTGCCATCGTTCCACTTGGTGGTCGCACAGGCGTTGTACGTCACCGGCCCTTTGCAGCCGAGCTTGAACAGGCACCAGCCGCGCTTCGCCGCTTCGTCATCGAAGGTCTGCGCGAACTTGCCCTGGTCGTAGAACGGCCGCCGATAGCAGCGGTCGTGGATCGTCTCGCCGTAGAAGACGCGCGGGCGCCCCTTGGCATCCAGTTCGGGAATGCGCCCGAATGTCAGCACATGCGCGAGCACGCCGGTCATCACGACCGGGATCGGCGGACAGCCGGGAATGTTGATGATCGGCTTGTCCTTGACGATGTCGCCGATGGCCACGGCGCCGGTCGGATTCGGCGCCGCCACCGGCAGGCCACCGTAGGCGGCACAGGTGCCGACGGCGACGATCGCCGCCGCATCTTTCGCAGTCTCCAGCAGCATGTCGCGGTTGCTGATGCCGGCTATCGTCGAGTAGCCCGGATTGCCCAGAGGCACCGAGCCATCGACGACGACGATGTACTTGCCGGCATGCTCCTTCATCGCCGCCATCCGCGCCGACTCCGCGGCGTGGGCCGAGGCCGCCTGCAGGGTGTGGTGGTAATCCAGCGAAATCAGGTCGAAGATCAGCGTCTCGAGCGTCGGCGAATGCGAGCGCGTGATCGACTCGGTGCACCCGGTGCATTCCTGGAACGACAGCCAGATCACCGACTGCCGCTTCGTCGCCGCCAGCGCCGCGGCCATCGCCGTACCGCTGCCCGGTGGCAGCGCCAGCATCGCGCTCATCATCGAACAGAAACGGAGAAACTCGCGGCGGCTGACGCCGCGCGCCGCCAAGCCTTCACCTACGCTACCCGGCGCGTAAGGCGCACCCAGGAATTTCGCATCCATGCGCTCCTCCTTTGTTGGCGCCATTCTTCGCCAGCAAAGGCAAGCCGCTATTGACGCGAATCAATCTCCCTGCCGATCCAGTCCTCGACCGTCGCCAGCGCGAGACGCGACACTTCTTGCAGCGACGCCTGGACGGGCGCAGACAGCGTATCGGCCCAGCCGACGAACGCCGGCTGCACGCCGATCAGCGCCCGTTGCGCCGGCCAGCAGCCACCCAATTGCGATATGGCCATAAGGTCGATCAGGCTCACTTCATGCACGCTGCGTTTGCGGTGGCTGCCGACGAACCCGTCCATCGCGTCGCCGGCGAAACTCGCCACCGCACCCGCCTCGCGGCCAAGCTCGGCCGCATCGATCACCAACAGGGCATCGCACTCGGCGATCGGTACGGCCAGCGTGAAAGACAGCGTACCGCCGTCGAGAAACTCGATGTCGGCACGATCGGCATGGCCCGCCAGCGCGGCGCCCAGCACGTCCAGCGCGGCGACGCCGACGCCTTCGTCGCCGAGCAGGGTATTGCCGATGCCAAGAACCAGGATTCGCATGTCGGCCGCCAGTTTAGGTAAATTGGCCGGCAAACAAATACAAACGGAGGAAACATGCCCCCCCTGCTCAACAAGGCGCTCGACCTCGGGCTCGAACTCAACGACCGCGCCGCGGCCGCGGCGGCCAACGGCTTCGACTGGCTGTTCCGTCGCGACAAGCTGGTGAAATCAGGGCAGACCCACTTCACGCTCATCCATCAGGGCGATCCGATGAGCGTGCGTTACTACGACCTCGCCGGCGAGCAGGACATCGAGCTGGCCGACGGCACGCGCATGCCGATCCGGAAGCGCAAATACCACGTCCCGCTGGTGCTCGTGCCGCCGCTGGGCGTCACCACGGAAACCTTCGACCTGATGCCGAATCGCAGCCTGGTGCGCTACATGACGGCCGCCGGCTTCAAGGTCTACATGATCGACTGGGGACGGCCGACCCGTCGCCATTCGCGACTGGGCGTCAAGGACTATGCCGACGCGATGATGTCCGAGGCGCTCGATGCCGTGCGCGCGCATGCCGGCGAAGCGCAGGTCTCGCTGATGGGCTGGTGCATGGGCGGGCTGTTCGCGCTGCTGCACGCCGGCATGCGCGTCGATCCGCGCATCCGCAACATCGTCACGATCGCCAGTCCGATCGACTTGCGCAGCGGCGGCATGATCGCCGGCGTCGCCCAGGCCATCAACACGCCGGCCAAGCTGATCCGCAAGTACACCGATTTCCGCCTGCACTCGATCGACCCGAACCTGATGCAAGCGCCCTCGTGGGTGACGACGCTGGCCTTCAAGCTGACCAACCCAATCGGCAGCGTGACGACCTACTGGGACCTGCTGATGAACCTGTGGGACCGCGAATTCGTCGAATCGCACACCACGACTTCCGACTATCTCAACAACATGCTGGTTTACCCCGCCGGCATGGTGCAGGACTTCATCGTGCATGGCGCCGTGGACAACACGATGGCGGCCGGCGAATTCAAGCTCGGCCGCAAGACCGCCCGCTTTTCCAACATCCACGCGCCGCTGCTGGCGTTTGCCGGCGAAACCGACACGCTGGTCCAGGCCTCGACGGCCAGCCGGATCATGGATCTGGTGGGCTCCAACGATCGCCAGTTCGAGGTCGCGCCCGGTGGCCACATGGGTGTGATCCTCGGCAGCAAGGCACAGCGGCATGTCTGGGCCGATTCGGCCACGTGGTTAGCGAAGCGATCCGGCAAGACGCCACGGCGCTAGCCAAACTACAGTGGTGGTGGCACGGCGCCTTGCGCCGGGCACGGAAGAAAATTCCCTTCCCGAACAAGTGCTTGGCGTCTATGCCTTAAGTCATACCTAAATTTGGCCGGCGGGGCGCCGTAACCCCCCTTACGGGTGGTCGCCCCAGGCGGCCAAGGTCAGGGAACACTAAGAGTCTTCATGAGCGACAAGGACGCCGCTTTCATCGACGTCGCGGATTTGCGCGTCGGTCACTACATCTATCTCGATCTGGGATGGATGGACCACCCCTTTGCCCTGAGCAATTTCCGTATCGGCACCGACGCGCAGATCACGACCATCCGTGGTCTTGGCATCGAGCGCGTGCGCTATTCGCCTGAAAAGAGCGTCTTCCCCGACCCGACGCCCACCCTGCCCCGCTACACCGATGGCGAACCCCTGTCCGCGCCGCGACGACCGCCGTTGCGCACGGCCGATGCCGCCCCGCCCGTGATGTCGGAAGCGCTGGCCGAAGCCGAGGCCGAACGCCAAGAGCGGCGCGTCGCGCTGTCGGCGCAAAGGACGCGGCTGGCGACCTGCGAGTCGCAGTTCAACGACGCCGCACGCGGCTTCAAGCAGATCGTCGATTCCGTCCTCTCGCAGCCGGGGACGGCGCTCGCGCGCTGCGACGAGATCGTCGGCAACATGCTCGACCAGATGGGCGGGCCGAACGACGAGACCTACGTCCGCCTGCTCTCCGAGAAGGCGGGAGAGCGCACTTCGCTGCATTCGATCAACGTCACCATCGTTTCGCTGCTGCTGGCGAGGGCGTTGGGCTGCGACGCCGGCCAACTGCGCGATATCGGCATCGGCGCGATGCTGCACGACATCGGCAAGCTCGATCTTCCGGACCGTATCCGCTGGGCCGACCGCGGCTTGAGCACGGCCGAGCAGGCGCTTTTCCGCGGCCACGTCGAAAAGGGCCTGGCCCTGGTGGCGCGCCTCGGCCTGTCGAACGACGCCAAGGCCATCATCGCGCAGCACCACGAGCGCGCCAACGGCAGCGGCTACCCGCGCCAGCTCAGCGGCGAACAGATCGCGCAATCGGCGCGGATCGTGGCGCTGGTCAATGAATTCGACAATCTCGCCAATCCCGGCAACCCGGCGACTGCCGTGACCCCGCACGAAGCGCTGGCGCTGATCTACGCCCAGCAACGCAATGCCTTCGATGCCCGCGTGCTGTCGGTCTTCGTGCGCCTGATGGGTGTCTATCCGCCCGGATCGGTCATCGAGCTGTCGACCGGCCACTACGCCATGGTGGTGTCGGTCAATCCGTCGCGGCCGCTGCGCCCGCTGGTCATCGTCCACGATCCCGGCGTGCCGGCCAGCGAAGCCCTGATCTTCGACCTCGAAGCCGCGCCGGAAATCGGCATCCGGCGCAGCCTCAAGCCCCTGCAACTGCCGAAGGCCGCCTACGACTACCTCTCGCCGCGCAAGCGCCTGTGCTATTTCTTCGAGCGCGCGGCGGATGCCACCGAATCCATGGCCTCACTATGAAGCAGGCGCTCTGGCAGTCCATCATCGAAAGCACGCTCGACGCGATCTGGCTGGTCGATGCCATCGACTTGCGCATCCGGCTGGCCAACCGCGCTGCCGAAATCCTGCTCGGTGCGCAGCCGGGCGAGTTCGTCGGCAAGCCCGTCACCGACCTCGCCGCGACACCGGAAGACGTCTTCTTCTGGGAAGACGTCGCCGCTGGCAGCGCCGACCACATCTTCTCGGAGACGCTGCTGCGCCGCGGCGATGGCACGACCTTGCCAGCCGAGCGGCGCGTCAGCCGCATCACCGTCGCCAGCGGCGAGAACATCTATGCGCTGGCCGCCCGCGACCTCTCGGGCCAGCGGCGGGTCGAAGGCGAGCTGGAAAAACTCGTCGCCGAGCTGCGTGCCACGCTCGAATCGACGGCCGACGGCATTCTCGTCGTGGACATGCAAGGCGAAATTCGCAGCTACAACCACCGCTTTGCCGAGCTGTGGGCGCTTCCCGACGACCTGCTGGTCGAGCGCAACGACGCCGCGATCTTCGGCTTCATGTCGCAATCGGTGGCCAACATCGAGGACTACAGCGATCGCCTGGCCCTCATCGGCCGCTCGCCGCTGCTCGAAGGTGAAGACATCCTCGTGCTCAAGAGCGGCCGCGTGCTGGAGCGCCGGACGCTGCCGCAATACCTGCGGGGCCGACCGATCGGCCGCGTCTTCTCGTACCACGACATCACCCAGCGGCTGGCCGACCAGGCGCGGCTGCAACTGGCCGCCAAGGTGTTCGAGAACAGCCTCGATGCCGTCTTCATCACCGATCCGGCGTTCAAGGTCGTCACCGCCAACCCTGCCTGCGAGCGCCTGACCGGGCTGGCACCGGACATGCTGGCCGGATATGCGCTGGACCAGCTGCTGCAGGATGGCACCGACCACGAGTTCGGCGAACGCCTGCTCGAACGCCTGCGCGCCGAAGGCTCGTGGGAAGGTGAAGTCTGGCAGCGCAACCCCGACGGCGAAAACGTGCCGAGCATGGTGTCGATCGTCCGCGTGCTCGACGACGCACAGCAGGTGACCCACTACATCGGCTTCTTCAAGGACCTCACCGAAACGCTGGCCGCCAAGCGCCGCATCGAGGAACTGGCCTACAACGACGCCCTCACCGGCCTGCCCAACCGGCTGCTGCTGGCCGAGCGCATCGAGTTTTCGCTGTCGATGGGCAAGCGCAAGGGCCTGCCGTTCGCCATCCTTTTCGTCGACCTCGACCGCTTCAAGCAGATCAACGACTCGCTCGGCCACCAGTCCGGCGACCAGGTGCTGGTCGAGGTCGCCCGTCGCATCAAGTCGTGCCTGCGCCAGACCGACACGGCGGCGCGCCTGGGCGGCGATGAATTCGTCCTCCTGCTGCACGGCGTCGATGCGCATGGTGCCGAGATCACCGCCCGCCGCATCCTCGACGCCCTGTGCATGCCCTTCTGCTTCGGCGAGATGAATTTCAACGTCACCTGCAGCATCGGCATCGCCATGTTCCCGAACGACGGCGAAACCATGAACGACCTGGTGAAGAACGCCGACAGCGCGATGTACAACGTCAAGGAGCGCGGTCGTTCGGATTTCCGCTTCTACCAGCCGCAGATGAACATCGACCTGCTGGCGCGCATGAAGCTCGACCACGCCATGCGCAACGCTTTGCGGGACGACGGCTTCCGCCTCCACTTCCAGCCGCAGGTCGATCTCGCCAGCGGACGCATGTATGGCGTCGAGGCGCTGATCCGCTGGCGCGATGCGGCGCTGGGCGAGGTGTCGCCTGCCCGATTCATCCCTGTCGCCGAGGATACCGGACTGATCGTGCGCATCGGCGACTGGGTCCTGCGTCGTGCCGTCGCGCAAACCGCCGAGTGGCGCGCCCAGGGGCTCGATCTGGCGGTCGCGGTCAATGTCTCGGCGATGCAGTTCCGCCAGATCGACTTCATCGAGTCGATCGACGCCACGCTGCGCGAATTCGAGCTGCCGCCGGATGCGCTCGAACTCGAGCTCACGGAATCCATCCTCGTCCACGACGCCGAAGACGTATTGCGCCGCCTCAAGGCGCTGGCCGCGCTCGGCGTGCAGCTGTCGATCGACGACTTCGGCACCGGCTATTCCAGCCTCGCCTATCTCAAGCGCTTCCCGCTGCATCGCCTGAAGATCGACCGCTCGTTCATCAACGACCTTCCCGACGACGAGAGCGATGCCGCCATCACCACGGCGATCATCGACATGGGCCGCGCGCTACGCCTGTCCGTGATTGCCGAAGGGGTCGAAACGGAGCCGCAACGGCGCTTTCTTGCCGATGCCGGCTGCCACGAATTCCAGGGCTACCTGTGTTCGCCCGCCGTGCCGGCGGACGATATCGGCTCGCTGTACGCGGCATTGCTCGCAGGCACCCACGTCGCGCCCGATTTCGAGCGCTAGCACGCCGGCCCGGGCTATTGCTCGACGGGCTCCGAAGGCACGGCCAGCCGCGCGATACCTGCGGCGAGGCGCTCGCCGACCGCTTCCAGCAAGGCCATCTGCGCTGCATCGAAGCGTCCGCCGGTGGCGTTGATGAGCTGGATCACGCCGTTGGCATGGCCGCTGGCTTCCCGCGTCGCCACGCTGAGCATCGAGCGCGTGCGATAGCCCGTGCGCGTATCCACCGAGCGGTCGAAGCGCGTATCGCTCCATGCGTCGTCGAGCAGCACCGGCAGACTGGTGATCGCCACCAATCCGGCAATGCCCAGGCGCATGTTCAGCGACAGCACGCGACCGTCGTCGCCGTCCGCGTACAGCGCCACCAACCGGCTGGTACGCTGCTCCAGCGCAAAGACGCTGGCGCGCTCGCAATGCAGGGTGTTGCGCATGGCGATGCATTCCGCCTCGACACCGGCGGCGTACAGCGTGCCGTCTTCGATCCAGCGCGCGAGCCGAGCGGCCGCCTCGACCAGCTGGTTGGCGTCATCGACGGTGAAATCGCCACCGATCTTGTTGAGCATTTCGATGCCGCCCAGCGCCCGTCCCGTGGTGCGCGAGAGCAATGGGGCGACCAGCAGCGATCGCGTGCGAAAACCGAGGCTGGTATCGATGTCCGGGCTGAAGAACGGATGCTGGTAGGCGTCGCCCACGCGCATGGGTCGCCGCCGCAGGATGGCCGAACCGATGACGCCGATGCGCAGCGGCACGATGATTTCGCGGCCGAGGCCATCGGCCAGCGCCGAACGCAGGCTCATGTTCGCCGTATCGAGCACGAACAGCGTGCGCCGATCCGCCGGAATCGCCTCGGCAACCACGGCCATGGCATCACGGGACAGCGCATCGATGGAATCGGCCCGGGCGACGATTGCTTCCACGCGGGTCAGCAGCAAATCAACTTTCATGCGAATCGGCAAAATCAACGGTTACCGGCTGATGATCCGATGCGCTCGTCGCGGCGTCAACGCGAATCGTCTGCACTCGGCAGGCCAGCGGCGTCGAGACGAAGGCGAAGTCGAAGCACACCGGTGCCGGAAAATCCGTGCTCGCCACACGCCCTGCCGTCGGCGCGTGCGCCAGCGTACCGTGCACCCGCCGCCAGGCGTCTTCAAGACACAGTCGTGGCGGGACGGCGGTCGGCACACCATCCGCTTCAGGCGCCACGACGCATCCCGCGCGCGGGCTTTGCGCCCCCGCCTGCGGCGGGTCCCCCTCCGCTACGCGCGGTTGCAGCGGAGGGACGGCGCTTGCGCCGGCCGCCAGCATCTCCTCGGCCGATAGCGGCACCTGCAGCGCCATCAGCTCCGGGCTGTCCGGCGGGCAGTTGAAATCGCCGCACAACACCATCCCGGCCGAACGCGGCACGGCAGCAAAATGGGGTTCGCCGTCGCCGCCGGACGGTCGCGGCGCCGGCGCGTGCGCGACGTTCTCGGCCAGCAGCCGCCGCAAGGCTGCCACCTGCGCCAGGCGCTGGTGCACCGAGTAGTACTCCAGATGCGTCGTCACTACGACCAGCGGCCCCCAGGGCGCCATCACAGTGCATTCGAGCGCCGCGCGCGGCATGGCCGGTACGGACGCATCGGCCGGCATCGGCAATGCGTGCCGCCGCACTTCGAGCAACGGCAAGCGCGTGAGCAGCATGTTGCCGAACTGGCGGCGCGTTCCCGCGCGACCGGCGACGTCGAGCGCGGGAGCGTAGGCCGACGACCACCCGGTGAACAGGCCCGCCAGCACCGCCGGCTGGTCGTCCGCCGTCACCCCGCCCTGCGTCAGCTCGGGAAACCCGCGCACCACTTCCTGCAGGCACACCACGTCGGGCGCATGGACCTCGATCTCGCGCGCGATGCGCACGAGATCGACGCGGCCATCCAGACCGCGACCCCATTGAATGTTCCAAGTCAGCAGTCGCACGAGCGCAACATACAGTACATTTCCTTCGTCGCATCTGCACCGGGCGGATGAACGAAGCGCCGATGTGGGGCAACCAAGACGGAGAACGGATGGCAAGGACCTACCCGCTGCATTTGCACATCACGACGCTGTTCCTGCTGCTGCTGCTCGCCGTCTCGGGCACCGTCGCCGCGATCGGCTATCGCGGCACGCAGGAACTGCTCGCCCACAACGCCAGCACCCTGACGGCACGCGTCGTCGAGCGCATCGGTGCCGAAGTGAAGCGCGTGTTGGCGCCTGCCGAGACCACCGTCAACCTGGTCGCAGCAGATGGCCTTGCCCAGGCACGCACGCTGGAGGCCCGCCTGTCGCACCTGCCCCTCTTGCGGCGCGCGCTCGACCATTCCGACGCCATGGCCTCGGTCTATGTCGGCTACGCCGATGGCGATTTCTTCATGTTGCGCGCCGTTCGCGACGTGGCCGACCGCGACATCCTGCATGCCCCCGCCGGCACGCGCTACATGGTGCAGAGCATCGAACGCAGCGGCGGCACGCCGCGCGGCGCCTACCTGTACTACGACGCCAACCTGCAATTGACCCACCGCGAGGCGCGACCGACCTATCCGACCGACTACGATCCGCGCGCGCGGGCCTGGTATCGGCTGGCGCGCGAACGCGACGGCCTGGTGCGAACCGTGCCCTACGTCTTCTTTTCCAATCGCAAGGTCGGCACCACGCTGGCGATGCCGGCCGGCAGCCAGGCCGTTGTCGGCGTCGATATCACGCTCGCCGCACTCAGCCAGGTGGTCGCCGCCCAGCAGGTCACGGCCAGTTCCGAGGTGGCGGTCATCTCGCCGGTTGGCGAAGTCATCGCCCATGCCCATGTCGACCGCCTGGTCAGGACGACCGAGACACCGCAGCCCAAGCCCGTGCTGGCGACGATGTCCGACCTCGGCAGCCCGGCCTTTGCCGCCTTGCACCAACAATTAGGGGATCATGCCGCCAGTCAGCCGGGCCATGTCGACTTCAAGGTCGGCGACCGCGCCTGGCGTGCGTCGATCATCCCCTTGTGGTCGGGTGTCGACGAGGGCACCGAACGGATTGCCACGGTGATTCCCGAAGACGAGCTGATGGGCGAAGCGATCACGATGGCGCGGCGCGCCTTCATGGTGTCGCTGTTCTTCATCCTGCTGACGCTGCCGATCATCTGGCTGATGGCACGAAAGATCTCGCGCTCGATCCGCGCCCTCGTCGGCGATGCCGACGCAATCCGCAATTTCGACTTCGACAAGCCGATATCGCTCGATTCGCCGATCAGCGAAGTGCTGCAACTGGCGCAAACGATGGCGAGCATGAAGCGCACAATCCGGCGTTTTCTGGACATCTCGCAGGTCGTTGCGGCAGAAACCGATTTCGACCAACTGCTGCCGCGCCTGCTCGGCGAAACGATATCCGCCACCCATGCCAACGCCGGCGTGCTCTATCTGGCCGACGGCCAGCAGCTCAAACCGGTCGCAGCGCTGGCGGCCGGCGAGCCGATGCAGGCGCTCGACCATGCAGCGCTGCCGACGCTTTCGCTGGCCCCGACGGACGATGCCACGCCGGCGGCGGCAGCGGTGCCCACGCTGGCACAGGCACTGGGCGGGCGCATCGCGCACGCCGGCGTTCCCGGCCCTGCCGACGCCGCGCAGCTCGGCCTGCATGCATTGGGCAGCGTCGGCAGCGCGTCGCAGGCCATGGCGGTGCCGCTGATCAATCGGCGGGAGGAAGTCGTCGGCGCCATGCTGATCCTCCACGATGGCAACGCCGATCCGGCGCGCCTGTCGTTCGCCGAAGCCTTGTCGGGGACTGCGGCAGTGACGCTCGAAACGCGCGAGCTGATCAGGTCCCAGCGCGACCTCTTCGAGGCGTTCATCCAGCTCATCGCCGGGGCCATTGATGCCAAAAGCCCCTACACAGGCGGTCATTGCGCCCGCGTGCCGGAGCTGACCAAGATGCTGGCCAAAGCGGCGTGCGACGATACCGCCGGACACTGGCGCGACTTCTCGCTCGACGCCGGCGAATGGGAGGCCGTGCATGTGGCCGCCTGGCTGCACGACTGCGGCAAGATCACCTCGCCCGAGACCATCGTCGACAAGGCCACCAAGCTGGAGGGCCGGCATGACCGCATCCACGAGATCCGCATGCGGTTCGAGGTGCTCAAGCGCGACGCGCAGATCGCCTGTCTGCAGGCGCAGCTGGCCGGCACCGACGCGGCGGCCGCCGATGCGACGTGCAAAGCCCGCCTTGCGCAGATCGACGAGGATTTCGCCTTCGTCGCCGGCTGCAACATCGGCGCCGAGTTCATGAGCAGCGAGCGGCGGGCGCGATTGCGCGACATCGCAACGCAGACCTGGCGGCGCACGCTCGACGATCGGCTGGGCATCTCGCACGAGGAAGCCACCCGCCTGGCGCAGATTCCGCCACCGGCGCTGCCGGCCACCGAGGCGCTGCTTGCCGACAAGCCCGAACACATCGTGCCGCGTGGTCCTGGCGACCGACTGGCCGGCGACGCCCGCTTCGGCTTCCGCATGACGATGCCGACCCACCTCTACAACCGCGGCGAACTGCACAATCTGTCGGTCTCGCGCGGCACCTTGACCGAGGAAGACCGCTTCAAGGTCAATGAGCACATCGTGCAGACCATCGTGATGCTGGACCAGCTGCCATTCCCGAAACATCTGCGCGCGGTGCCGGAACTGGCCGGCGGCCATCACGAAAAGATGGACGGCAGCGGCTATCCGAAGGGGCTCGCGCGCGACGACATGAGCCCCGTGGCGCGGATGATGGCAGTCGCCGACGTGTTCGAGGCGCTGACCGCCGCCGACAGGCCCTACAAGCGCGGACTGATGTTGTCCGAGTCGCTGCGCATCATGTCGCGCATGGTCGCAACGCACCACCTTGATGCGGACGTGTTCGATCTGTTCCTGCATTCCGGCGTCTATCTGGACTACGCGAACCGGTTCATGAACCCGCAGCAGGTGGATGCCGTAGATCTGACGGTTTTCCGGCAGGATGCGCGGATTTGACTCATCGCAACATCGCGTTCATGCCGCAGGAGTACGATGAACGACATGGACCCAGTCGCCAACGTCATCGACGAAGTGCTGGCTCGCCACGCCGCCAAGGGCGTGCGCCTGATGCACATCCTGCGCGAGGTGCAGGATGCCTTGACATGGCTGCCGCCCGAAGCGCTGACACGCATTGCCGAAGGCATCGGCTGGCCACGCGCCGAGGTCGAGGCCACGGCCGAGTTCTACAGTTTTTTCCACACGCGCCCGGCCGGCCGCTATCGCGTGCTGTGGAGCGACAACATCACCGACCAGATGCTCGGCAACCGCGCGCTGATGCAGCGCCTGTGCCAGGCGCTGTGGCTGGAACCGGGGCGTCTGGCCGAAGACGGACTCGTCAGCGTCGACACCACATCCTGCACGGGCCTGTGTGACCAGGGTCCGGCGGTGCTGGTCAATGGCATCGCCATCCCGGCGATGGACGCGGCAAAGGTCGATGCGATGGCCGAATTGATCCGCGCGCAGACGCCGGTCGCCGACTGGCCTGCCGAGTGGTTCGCCATCGCCGACAACATCCGCCAACCCGGCCTGCTGCTGGCCAGCACGCTGAAGCCAGGCGAAGCGCTGCGCGCCGCATTGGCGACAACGCCCGACGCCTTGCTCGACGCGCTCGATGCCGCGCGCCTGCGCGGCCGTGGCGGTGCCGGCTTCCCCACCGGACGCAAGTGGCGCGCCTGTCGCGATGCCGCTGGCGAGGCACATTACGTCATCTGCAACGCCGACGAAGGCGAGCCGGGCACCTTCAAGGACCGCGTGCTGCTCACGCGCTGCGCGGACCTCGTGTTTGAAGGCATGACGCTCGCCGCATGGGCCATCGGCGCGCGCCAGGGTTTCCTGTACCTGCGCGGCGAATACCGTTACCTGCTCGCTGCGCTGGAGGCGAAGCTTGCCCAGCGCCGCGCCGCCGGGCTGCTCGGTGCCGATATCTTCGGCAGCGGGCTGGATTTCGACATCGAGATCCACCTCGGCGCCGGGGCCTACGTCTGCGGCGAGGAATCGGCGCTGATCGAATCGCTCGAAGGCAAGCCGGGCCGGCCGCGCGTGCGCCCGCCCTTCCCGGTCACGCACGGCTACCTCAACCAGCCGACGGTGGTCAACAACGTCGAAACGCTCGCCGCCGCCTGCCTCGTCGCAGCGCACGGCGGCGCGTGGTACGCCGCGCACGGCACCGCCAGGTCGGCGGGCAGCAAGCTGCTGTCGGTGAGCGGCGATTGCGCGCGCCCCGGCATCTACGAATACGACTTCGGCGTCAGCGTGGCCACGGTGCTGGCCGATTGCGGCGCCGACGACGCACAGGTGGTACAGATCTCCGGGCCTTCCGGCATCACGCTGGCGCGCGAGGAATTCGCGCGTCGCATCGGCTTCGAGGATTTGCCGACGGCCGGCGCCTTCATGGTTTTCGACGGCCGCCGCGACGCGTTCGACATGGCACGCAATTTCGCCCACTTCTTCGCTCACGAATCCTGCGGCTTCTGCACGCCCTGCCGGGTCGGCACGGCCGTCGTTGCCCGCCTGATGGACAAGCTCGCCGCCAACCACGGCAGCCCCTACGACATCGAGGAGATGTTCCGCATGCACCGGCTGATGCAGGGCACGGCCCACTGCGGGCTGGGCAACGGCGCCTGCAATCCGCTGTTCGACACGCTCAACAAGTTCCGCCCGTCCTACGACCGGAGGTTGGTGTCGACTGAATTCAAGCCCGCCTTCGACCTCGACGCCGCGCTCGCCCGCGCACGACAGATGACCGGCCGCGACGACGAGGCCGCGCACCTCGACGGAGAGATCGTCGATGACTGACACCCACACCAGCGCCGTCCCGCCATCACTGTGTTTTGAGATGGACGGCGTGGAGGTTCCCTTCACGCCAGGCCAGACCATCATCCAGGCGGCCCGCGCGGCGGGCAAGTACATCCCGCACCTGTGCTGGCACCCGGATTTCGCCGCCTTCGGCTCGTGCAAGATCTGCACGGTCAAGATCGACGGCCGCTTCTCGCCGTCGTGCACCGTCGCCGCACAAGCCGGCATGAAGGTCGAGAACCGCACGCCGGAAGTCGACAACAAACGCAAACGCCTGCTGCAACTGCTGTTCATCGAAGGCAACCATTTCTGCCCGAGCTGCGAAAAGAGCGGCGACTGCGCGCTGCAGGCGACGGCCTACGAGGTGGGCATGCTTTGGCCGCACTTCGACATGTTCTACCCCGACCGCCCGGTCGACGCCTCGCACCCCGACGTGCTGCTCGACTTCAACCGCTGCATCCTCTGCGGCCTGTGCGTGCAGGCCTCGCGCGATGTCGATGGCAAGCACGTGTTCGCGCTCGGCGGACGCGGCATCCTCGGCCGCAAGATCATGGTCAATAGCGAAAGCGGCCGTCTGGGCGACACCAACTTCACGGCCGATGATCGCGCCGCATCGATCTGCCCGGTCGGCGTGATCCTGAAAAAGCGCGTCGGCTTCGCGGTGCCGATCGGCAGCCGCACCTACGACAAGGCGCCGATTTCGCAGGTCGATGTCGAGGGCAAGCACTCATGACCCGCAAACTCAAGCTCGCCACGACCTCGCTGGCAGGCTGCTTCGGCTGCCACATGAGCTTGCTCGACATCGACGAGCGCATCCTCACGCTGATCGAGCGCGTCGAGTTCGACCGCTCGCCGCTGACCGACATCAAGACCGTCGGCCGTTGCGACCTGGGGCTCATCGAAGGCGGTGTGTGCAATGCCGAGAATGTCGAAGTGCTGCGCGCCTTCCGCCGCCAGTGCAAGGTGCTGGTCGCCGTCGGCGCATGCGCCGTCAATGGCGGCCTGCCGGCGCAGCGCAACCACCTCGACCTGCGCGACATTCTCGAAGAGGTCTATCACACCTCACCGGGGCTGGCCGCCGGCAGCGCGATTCCCAACGACCCTGAACTGCCGCTGCCGCTGGACAAGGTGCATCCGATCCACGAGGTCGTCAAGGTCGAGTACTTCCTGCCCGGCTGCCCGCCGCCCGCCGACACGATCTGGAAATTCCTCACCGATCTGCTCGCCGGCCGCACGCCGCAGATCAAACACGGCCTGGTGCACTATGACTGACTCCGCCGCTCCGTCCGCCGCGCCCGCTGCCGCACCG
>JBGARB010000028.1:0-34401 GCA_044230495.1 Rhodocyclaceae bacterium | reverse complement strand
CCACGCATCGCGCGTGCGGTCGCTGCGCCCCCCCCTGTGGCGGGTCCCCCTCCGCTGCACGCGCGCGCTATGGCGGGACGGCGTTCGTGCCATCAACCGCGGTCGACGCCACCACGCTTCGCGTGTTTGGTCGCTGCGCCCGCGCCAGCGAAGTCACGACCGGGGGACGCGAAATGACGCGTGCTATAGTCCCGCGCCATGTCGCGCCCGCAACTATCGTTCGATGTCCTTGTCATCGGCAGTGGCCTGGCGGGCCAATCGCTCGCGCTGCGCCTGGCACAGACGCACAAGGTCGCGCTGATCAGCAAGAAGTCGCTCGCCGATTCCGCGTCAAACTGGGCGCAGGGCGGCATTGCCGCGGTGCTCGACCCGCAGGACTCGACCAACGCCCACATCGAAGACACGCTGGTGGCCGGCGCCGGCCTGTGCAATCCGGACACCACGCGCTTCGTGGTCGAGCACGGCCGCGAAGCCATCGAGTGGTTGATCGGCCGCGGCGTGCCATTCACGCCGGCCGACACGCCCTTCGGCTACCACCTGACGCGCGAAGGCGGGCACAGCCAGCGGCGCGTGATCCACGTTGCCGACGCCACAGGTGCCGCCGTGCAATCCGCACTGACGGCGCAACTACTGGCACATCCCAACATCCGCGTCTTCGAACGGCACATCGCCATCGACCTCATCAGCGCGCGCAAGCTCGGCATCGCAGCGGACAACCGCTGCCTGGGTGCCTACGTGCTCGATGTCGATGCCGGACGCGTGCTGACCTTCGGTGCGCAGCACACCGTGCTGGCCACGGGCGGTGCCGGCAAGGTATACCTCTACACATCGAACCCGGACACCGCCACCGGCGACGGCATCGCCATGGCCTGGCGTGCCGGTTGTCGTGTCGCCAACATGGAGTTCATCCAGTTCCATCCGACCTGTCTTTACCACCCGCAGGCGAAGTCCTTCCTGATTTCCGAGGCCCTGCGTGGTGAGGGCGGCATCCTGCGCCTGCCCGACGGCACGCGCTTCATGCCCGCCCACGATCCGCGGGCCGAACTGGCGCCGCGCGACATCGTCGCCCGCGCCATCGACTTCGAAATGAAGCGCCACGGCATCGAGTGCGTGTTCCTCGACATGACCCACAAGAGCGCGGATTTCCTGGTCGCGCATTTCCCGACCATCCACGCGCGCTGCCAGGAACTGGGCATCGACATCACCGCGCAACCGATTCCCGTGGTGCCGGCGGCGCACTACACCTGCGGTGGCGTGGTCACCGATCTGGATGCCTGCACCGACCTGCCCGGCCTCTACGCCATCGGCGAAACGGCGTCTACCGGCCTGCACGGCGCCAATCGACTGGCCTCCAATTCGCTGCTCGAATGCCTGGTCTTTTCGGCCAGTGCGGCCCGGCACGTGGCTACCCATCCTGCGGCGGCGTTGCCGGCGTTGCCGGACTGGGACGAAAGCCGCGTCACGGACGCAGACGAGGAAATCGTCATCACGCACAACTGGAGCGAGCTGCGCCGCTGCATGTGGGACTACGTCGGCATCGTGCGCACCAGCAAGCGCCTGGAACGCGCGCTGCACCGCATCGACCTGCTGGAGAGCGAAATCGCCGACTACTACGCGAACTTCCGCGTCTCCAACGATCTCATCGAGCTGCGCAACCTGGTCATCACGGCGCGGCTGATCGTCGAGTGTGCGCAAGCGCGTCTTGAAAGCCGCGGCCTGCACTACTCGCGGGATTTCCCGCAGAGCGCGCCTGTCGCCACCGATACGGTGCTTTCACCCCGCCGTTGAGGTTTCGCCGACGCGGCCGCGCCAGCGGATTGCCCGCCGCAGCGCCGCCCATTCGCCGGGGCTGCCCGCCGAGTCGGACAGCAGAACGAGCCAACGCTGTCGCGCGCCGCGCTGCACGCACAGCAGGACGAACGGCCCCCACAGACGCGAATCGGCGGCGATCAGCGCATCCGCCGTCGCGGCAATCGCCGTCCCGCCACCACTGGAGTTTGCGAGCGTGCCATCCGCGCGCAGCGCGAGATGCGTGCGCGCGATGTCGCGATCGATCCACAGCGCATGCCCCACGATGCCCGTCGCCAACGCGACCGCCAAGGCGGCGGGCACGGTAGCCAGCCACAGCGACAATAGCGCGAAGCCATGGGCGGCCCATGACAGGGCGCGCCAGCGCTGCGAGGGGCGCAAGGTGACGACCGGCCAGTGGGACAAGCGATCAGATGCGGCGCAACACCAGCGACCCGTTAGTGCCGCCGAAGCCGAAATTGTTCTTGATGGCGTACTCGATCGGCATCGACCGGGCCGTGTTGGCGCAGTAGTCGAGATCGCATTCGGGATCCTGTGCCGCCAGATTGATGGTCGGCGGACTGATCTGGTGATGCACGGCAAGCGCGGTAAACACGGTCTCAACACCGCCGGCACCGCCGAGAAGGTGGCCGGTCATCGACTTGGTCGAATTCACGACGAGCTTGCGCGCGGCAGGTTCGCCAAAAGCCAGCTTGATGGCATCCGACTCGTTCTTGTCGCCCAGAGGCGTCGAGGTGCCATGGGCATTGACGTAGGCGATCTGGTCCGGATTGACGCCGGCGTCCTTCATTGCCGCCACCATCGCGCGGCGCGGGCCGTCGGTGTTCGGCGCCGTCATGTGGTAGGCGTCGCCGCTCATGCCGAATCCGGTTACTTCGGCGTAGATGCGCGCACCGCGCGCACGCGCGCGCTCGTATTCCTCGAGCACGACGACACCCGCACCTTCACCGAGTACGAAGCCGTCGCGATCCTTGTCCCACGGCCGGCTGGCCGCGGCCGGATCATCGTTGCGCGTCGACAAGGCCTTTGCCGACGCAAAGCCGCCGACCGCCAGCGGCGTGACGGTGGCTTCGGCGCCGCCGCAGATCATCACGTCGGCATCGCCGTACTGGATGATGCGCGCACTGCTGCCGATGGCATGCAACCCGGTGGTGCAGGCCGTGACGACGGCGAGATTCGGTCCTTTGGCTCCCAGCAGGATCGACAGGTTGCCGGAAATCATGTTGATGATCGTGCCCGGGATGAAGAAGGGCGAGATCTTGCGGGCGCCGCCGGCAAGATAATCGTTGTGCGTCTCCTCGATCATCGGCAGCCCGCCGATGCCCGAGCCGATGTTGACGCCGACGCGTTCGGCGTTCGCCTCGGTGATCTCAAGGCCGGAATCCCGCGCCGCCTGGATGCCGGCGATCATGCCGTAATGGATGAAGGTATCCATCCGTCGGGCATCCTTCGCCGACAGCCACGCGGCCACATCGAGGCCACGCACTTCCCCGGCGATGCGCACGGTGCTGCTGGCGGCATCGAATCGGGTGATCGCACCAATGCCGGATTGCCCCGCAATGAGGGCAGCCCATGCATCGGCAACGGAATTGCCGAGCGGGCAGACGCTGCCCAGCCCGGTGATGACAACGCGCCGACGCGTCATGGGACGGCCGGCTTACTTCTTGAGGTTGGCACTGACGTAGTCGACAGCCTGCTGCACCGTCGTGATCTTCTCGGCATCTTCGTCAGGGATTTCGCACTCGAACTCCTCTTCGAGGGCCATGACCAGCTCGACGGTATCGAGCGAGTCGGCGCCAAGATCATCCACGAACGAGGATTCGTTCTTGATATCCGCCTCGTTCACGCCCAGTTGCTCGGCGACGATCTTCTTGACGCGTTGTTCGATGTTCTCCACTTCGGTGCTCCTTCGTTTGGAAAGTAAGTCAGTTTAGCAAATCCCGTTTTCCACCCGGTGACGGTCAGCGGGCCGAATTACGAGGCGTTTCAGTCCATGTACATGCCACCATTGACGTCGATTGTCGCGCCCGTGATGTAGGCCGCGGCCGGCGACGCCAGGAAAACGACCGTGCCGGCGATCTCGTCCGCGGTGCCCAGCCGCCCGAGCGGGATGCGCGAGAGCAGCGCGTCGCGCTGTGCATCGCCCAGCGCCTTGGTCATGTCGGTGTCGATGAAGCCGGGGGCGACGCAGTTCACCGTGATGTTGCGGCTGCCCAGTTCCTGCGCCAGCGCCCGGCTCATGCCGGCCACGCCGGCCTTGGCCGCCGCATAGTTGGCCTGGCCCGGATTGCCCGCCTCGCCGACCACCGAGGTGATGTTGATGATGCGGCCGAAACGCGCCTTCATCATCGCGCGCATGACCAGCCGCGACAAGCGGAAAACGGCCTTGAGATTGGTGTCGAGCACGGCGTCCCAGTCATCGTCCTTCATGCGCATCGCCAGGTTGTCACGGGTGATCCCGGCGTTGTTGACCAGGATGGCAGTGGCACCGAATTCCGACTCGATCCGCGCGACGAGCGCTTCACAGGCCCCCGCATCGGTGACGTTCAGCACCTCCCCGGCGCCGGCGATGCCGGCCGCGCGCAGCGCTTCACCGATCGCGGCCGCGCCGCTTTCGGTCGTCGCCGTGCCCACCACCGTCGCGCCGGCAGCGCCGAGTTGCGCGGCGATGGCGCGGCCGATCCCTCGTGTGGCGCCGGTGACCAGCGCGACCTTGCCTGAAAGCACATTCATGGACATTCCCCGGAAGTCGGAAAGTTCTAGCCGCGAACGCTCGCCAGTGCGGCATCCAGCCCGGCCGCATCAGCCAGCGATACGCCGGCAAGGGACTCGACGCACCGCTTGGCCAGACCCGCCAACACCTTGCCGGGTCCGCACTCCAGTACCTGCGTCACGCCCATCGCCTGCATCGCCTGCATGGTGTCGACCCAGCGCACGGGCGAGGCAGCCTGGCGGACGAGTGCGGCGGCAATCGCCAGTGGTTCATCGAGCGCCAACACATCCACGTTGTTGATGACCGGCACCTGCGGCCTGCAGATTGCAAGCCCGGACAGCGCTGCTTCCAGCCGTTGTGCTGCCGGCCGCATCAGGCTGCAATGGAACGGCGCCGACACCGGCAACATCAGCGCGCGCTTGGCACCGGCCGCCTTCACGGCCTCGGCGGCTCGCTCGACCGCCGCCTTGTGCCCGGCAATCACCGTCTGCTTCGGTTCATTGAAATTCACGGCTTCGACGACCTGCCCTTGCGCTGCCTGCGCGCAGGCAGCGACAACGGCGGCAGCATCAAGCCCAAGTACGGCAGCCATCGCCCCCTCGCCCGCCGGCACCGCTTCTTGCATGGCACGGGCGCGCAGCTCGACCAGCGGCGCGGCCTGCGCCAGCGTCAGGCAGCCGGACGCGACCAGCGCGGAGTACTCCCCCAGGCTATGGCCGGCCATGACGGCGGGTAGCGGTCCGCCCAGCTCACGCCAGCGACGGAACACGGCCACGCCGGCGGTGAGCATCAGCGGCTGCGTATTGACCGTGCTGTTCTGCGCCTCGGCGGGACCCTCGGTTGCCAGCGCCCACAAATCGCGACCCAGCGCGGCGGATGCCTCGTCGAATGTGCCACGAATGGTTGCGCAGGCACCATAGGCATTCATCATGCCGATGGATTGCGACCCTTGGCCGGGAAACACCAGTGCGAACTTCAATTTCCCCTCCCTTAATAGCCCAGCAGCGTGGCGCCCCAGGTAAATCCTCCACCAACCCCGGCCATCAACACGCGCTGCCCACGCCGGATGCGCCCTGAACGGATCCCCTCGTCGAGCGCCAGCGGAATTGACGCCGCCGAAGTGTTGCCGTGCCGTGCGACGGTCACGATGCAACGAGATTCGTCGATGCCGAGCTTGCGCGCGACGGCATGGATGATACGGATGTTGGCCTGATGCGGGATCAGCCAGTCGACGTCCGCCGCCGTCATGCCGGCGGCGTCGAGCACCTCCCGCGCGACCTCCGCCAGCACCGTCACGGCCACCTTGAACACCGCCTGCCCGTCCATGCGCAGGAACGGATCACCCGTCACGACACCGGAGCTGACCTGGCCCGGGGCGGAGAGGATGCCATGCTGCGTGCCGTCGGCATGCAGCGCACCGGCCAGAATGCCCGGCGTCTCCGCGGCCTCCAGCACGACGGCGCCGGCACCGTCGCCGAACAGCACGCAGGTCCGGCGGTCACGCCAGTCGAGGATGCGCGAAAAAGTTTCGGCGCCCACCACCAGGGCACAACGATGGGAGCCGGAACGGATGAACTTCTCGGCCGTGGTCAATGCGTAGGTGAAGCCGCTGCAAACGGCCTGGACATCAAACGCCGGGCAGCCATTGCGGATGCCGAGACGTGCCTGCAGCAGTGCGGCAACGCTCGGAAAGACGTAATCGGGCGTCGACGTGGCGATGATGATGAGGTCGACTTCCTCGGCGCGGCGGCCGGCCGCCTCCAGCGCCGCAATGCACGCCGGCAGTGCGAGGTCGCTGCTGCTCGTGCCGGCATCGGCAAGGTGGCGCGAAAGGATGCCTGTGCGTTCCTCGATCCAGGTCGACGAAGAATCGAGCGCATGGCGCACGATGAGATCGTTGTTGGTAACCGGTTTGCCCGGCAGATGGCTGCCGGTGCCGGCGACACGCGCATGGATCATCGTTTGTGGGATGGTCGAATCAGTGACCCGGCCATTCAATCACACAGGGCTGCCACCGGGGGCATGGCGGCCATGCGCTGCGCGATCATCTCGGGAACGCGCTGGCGTGCAGCCTCAGCCGCACGATCGAGCGCACAGCCGAACGCAAAGGCGTCAGCCGAACCGTGGCTCTTGACCACGACGCCACGCAAGCCGAGCAGGCTGGCGCCGTTGTAGCGCCGGTGATCGAAACGTGCCTTGAGGGCGCCAAGCACCTTCATCGATAGCGCGGCCGCCAGCTTGGTCAGCAGATTGCGGCTGAATTCTTCCTTGATGACGCCACCGATGAACGTCGCGAGTCCCTCGGAGGCCTTGAGCGTGACGTTGCCGACAAAGCCGTCGCAGACGACCACGTCGGTCGTGCCCTTGAATATGTCGTTACCCTCGACGTTGCCGGCGAAATTGAGATCGCTGGCGCGCAGCAACTCCCCGGCCTGCTTGACGACATCATTGCCCTTGATGTCCTCCTCGCCAATATTGAGCAGGCCGACCGTCGGGCGCTCCTTGTGTTCCAGCGCAGAGCACAGCAGTGCCCCCATGACGCCGAACTGGAGCAGATGCTCGGCACTGCAGTCGACGTTCGCGCCCAGGTCGAGCACATAGGTACGGCCCGCCTGCGAGGGCATGACGGAGCAGATGGCCGGGCGATCGATGCCGGGCAATGTCTTGAGGACGAAGCGCGAGATCGCCATCAGGGCGCCCGTATTGCCGGCCGAGATGGCGCAACCGGCTTCGCCCCGTTTGACGAGGTCGATGGCAACCCGCATCGACGAGTCCTTCTTGCCCCGCAGTGCATTGGCGACCGACTCGTCCATGCCCACGACCTCGGTGGCGTACCTGACGGCAAGCCGCGCGCCGAACTCGCCGGCAACGCGCGCGACCGGGTCGTCAAGGGCTTCCGCCTGCCCCACCAGCACGACATGCGCGTCCGCGTCGCGGCGCAGGAAGTCGAACGTCGCCGGCAGCGTGACGTCGACACCATGGTCGCCGCCCATGGCGTCGACCGCCAGGGTGATCTTCATGCGCGCACCGCGCGGATCAAGGCGTTGAAGGAGACCACCCTGCGCAGAACGGGCCGCTCACGCGGCCCGTTCCGAACAAGGTGAAGCGAAATCACTCGCCTTTGGCCTTCATAACCTTCTTGCCACGGTACACGCCGGAAAGCGCGACATGGTGACGCAGGTGCACTTCGCCCGTGGTGGCTTCGACAGCCAGCGGCGGCGCGGAAAGGGAATCGTGCGAACGATGCATGCCGCGCTTGGACGGCGATTTCTTGTTTTGCTGAACTGCCATGTCGTTACTCCTTCTTCAATTGACCCGCCGCAGCGCCTGCAAGGCTGCAAACGGCGAGGACTTCTGTTGTCCGACCGCTGCGCCACTTGCCTCGTCACAGGCGTCGTGCAGCGCCACCATCGGAATTTCCAACAATATCTCGTCTTCCACCACGTCACCGATATCGAGCGGACCGGAGCCGATCAGTTCATCGTCGATGTCCTCGACCGTCCATTCCGCATCGTCGTGCTGATCGGACGCCGTCGCGCGCACCATCAACCGGTTGTCGATCGCCAGCGACACGGCCAAGACCTCCAGGCAACGCTGGCAGACCATCTTCAACTCACCCGCCACCACGATCTGCAACCAGGGCTTGCCGTCCGTCTCGCCGCCTCGCAGCTCGACCGTCAACTCGCCTTCAGGCCTGACGCCAGCGGCGCACAAGCGCTCGAAGCGCGCTACCGGGATCCGCCCCGAACGGCGTCCGGCACCGCGCGCGAAGTGAAAAGCGTCGAACTTCACGTCGGCCATGTCGCCGGCCGCCAAAGGATCAACGCGCGAATGGACCACGATGTCGGAATCCCCTGCTGCAAAAGGGGCGCAATGTTATCATTTCCGGCTGCCCAAAATCAACAGTTACGCGCATTGAAACGCCTCATTCTTGCCTCCACCTCGCCGTATCGACGCGATTTGCTGACCCGCTTGGGCTTGCCGTTCGACGTTTCCGCGCCACGGGTCGACGAGACACGCCAGCCCGGTGAATCGCCCGTGGATATGGCGCGGCGGCTGGCCCGCGAAAAGGCAACGGCCGTGGCCGGCGGGCATCCGGATGCGCTGGTCATCGGCTCAGATCAGGTGGCCTGCGCTGGCGACGCGATCTTCGACAAACCGGGCACGGTCGACCGCGCCGCGGCGCAGTTGCGTGCCATGCGCGGTCGCGAGATCGCATTCCATACGGCGGTGTGCGTGGTGGAATCGGACAGCGGCAAGCGCCACGAGCACGTGGAGACCACGCTGGTCGGGTTTCGCGACTACTCTGACGAGGAGATCGCCCGTTATCTCGCGCGCGAGCCGGATGCCATCCACTGTGCCGGCGCCGCCAAGGCCGAGGCTTTGGGTACGACCCTGCTCGACCACATCCGGGGCGAGGACCCGAGCGCGCTGATCGGCCTGCCTCTGATCGCCGTGTCGAGGGCATTGCGTGCCGCCGGTCTGACGCTACCCTGATCGAGGGCGGCAAAGCCGCTAGACTGCCCGCATGACGATCAATCCATCGACCAAGCGCTCACGTTTCTCGCGGCGTGCAAAAACTTCGCCGGCCACCGAACAACTGGTGGACCTGGCCACCCGGTTGGCCCAATCGACTTGCCGCCTCGAGGACCAATTCTGGGAGTCGCGCCTCGCCGAGCGTATCGCGCAACTCCTGCGTGGCGAAGACGAGGCGGCGATCACCGCCGCGCTGGACCAGCTTTACGCTGTTGAAACAAGGGCCTACGATGGCCTGATCGATCTGATCGAAGCGGAGGCGGAGGCGACGAGGGTCGATTCGGGCCAGGCGATGGACCTCGTGCTGATCGCCATTCCGGTGTTGGCATGGTCGCGCTATCCCATTCCGTCGGCACGCATCGCCGCGCCCCATCTGGCCGACCTGCGCGTGCAGATCCAGGCCCATCTGCTCGCAGCCGATGCGCGCCTGGGACTCGCCGATTACTTTTTCAGCCCGGACCAGCTGCCGCAGAGCTATGTCGAATCGGCCCAATTGCTGCAAAAGCTCGTCTCGCCCGCCCTGCATGGCCGTGACCTGAAGGTGGACGCCGACCGGCTACCGGAAACGGTCAACTTTCTGTCGGATATCCGCTACCTCATCGGTGCCGTGGCGGTACCGCGCGACGCGGCGCTTTTCCGGTGGCAGGAGGGCGATACCACCCGCGAGTCGGCGTTCGCACAATGGCGGGAGCAGGCAAACGAGGTCGTCCGCCGTCTGCTGCCTGCCTGCGCGACCGAACTGGTGCCGCCGGGAGCCTTCCATGCGGCCGTCCGCGAGGCGGATCGTGCGTCGCGGCCGTATTCGCTGCATGCCGCCGTTGCGTTCCTGCAGACCGTGCTCGGCGTCCAGGCCTCCGATTTGCGGGCCGTGATCGGCGCGTATTACGACCAGCATTTGGAGGAATACCGCGTCGGCTTGTCGCTCAATGACTCGGGCGACGTCGTGCATGGCATCGTCTGGCCGATCCTCGACAATGAAGATGAAGGCAGCGAAACGGTGGCACAGATCGAAACCGTATTGCGTGAAGCGGGCGTTGGCGACGTGCGCGTACTCGATCACCGCCTTCCGCTGGAATTCTGCGACGACTGCGGCGCGCCCCTCTATCCGAACGCGGACGGAGAGCCGACCCACGCCGAATTGCCCGAAGACTCCGAATCCGGCCTGCCGCCGCATCTGCACTGAGCGACGGCTTGATGGCGCGCCATGCGCCGTGTCGCCATAGCGACCGTGCGCAGCCGAGGGGGATCGGCCGCAGGCGGGGCGAAGCGTCCGCGCACGGGATGCGCCGTGGCGCCGACGACCGTTGCATCCGCGACCGCCGTCCCGCCACGACTGTAGTTTCAAGGCGCGTACGGCGTCGGATCGACGGTCGGCGCGCGCTGCGCCATGAGTTCGGCCAACAGTTGCGCCGAGCCGCAGGCCAACGTCCAGCCCAGCGTGCCGTGGCCGCCATTGATCCACAGGCCGCGAACCCGGCTCTGCCCGATGATCGGCACATTGCCCGGCGTTGATGGTCGCAGCCCCGTCCAGTACTCGACCGGCCCGCAATCGGCCAACGAAGGAAACCACGCCATCGTGCGCCGGCGGATGGCTTCGCATCGACGCACGTTGATCCGCTCGTCATAGCCGGCGAATTCGGCCGTTCCCGCCACGCGCAAGCGATCGCCCAGACGCGACATCACGATCCGCTGCTCGTCGTCCGTCAGACTCACTGTCGGCGCCGTCATGCCGCCGGCGAGCGCGAACGTCACCGAATAACCTTTCGCCGGATAGATCGGCAGGTGAATGCCCATTGGCCGCAGCAGACTCGGCGCATGGCTGCCCAGGGCCACCACCACGGCGTCGGCGGCGATGCGCTCACCGTCCGCCAGTCGAATGCCGGCTACCGCGTCGCCCGCGTGCTCGATGCGATCCACCGCTGCGCCATGGCGGAACACGACGCCCCGATGCGTCGCCTTGGCAGCCAAGGCACAGGTGAAGCGGTGCGCATCGCCAGACTCGTCGTCCGGCGTATGAATGCCGCCGACGAATCGCGTTGCCTGCGCCAGTGCCGGCTCCAGCGCCAGGCAGGCGGCAATGTCGAGCACCTGGCGGGTGCAACCTTCGTCCGTCATGCGCGCCGCCTGATCGCGCGCATGTGCGTATTCGCCAGGCTGGGTGTAGATGTGCAGGATGCCGCGCCCGACGTGATCGTATTCAAGCGCGAGATGGTCGCGCAATTCACCCAGCGCCGCGCGGCTGGCCAGACCGAGGCGGATCAGCGCCCGCATGTTGGCAGCGGCGCGCGCGGACGAGCATTGGCGCAGGAAGCGCGCGCCCCAGGCCCATTGCGCCGCGTCGGCGCGCAGCCGCCACAATAGCGGTGCCTCCTCGCGTCCAAGCCAGCGGGCCAAATGCCGCCATGCGCGCGGGCCGGCCCACGGTTCGGCATGGCTGACCGAAATCTGCCCGCCGTTGGCGAAGCTGGTTTCGAGCGCCGGGCCGTCGCGACGCTCGAACACGGTGACGCCGAAGCCGGCCTCGGCCAAGTACCACGCCGTCGTCACGCCGATCACTCCGGCGCCAAGCACTGCTACCCGCATGTCCGCATCCCGCATCGTCCAGCCGACAGTATAGAAAGCGGCGACACCTCCGCTTACAAGGCCGACCAGGCGGCGTCGGGGCGCTCCGTATAATCCGCGCGATGAAATTTCTGTTCGACCTTTTCCCGGTCATCCTGTTTTTCGTCGCGTTCAAGGTGTGGGACGTCTTCGTCGCCACGGGCGTGGTGATCGTGGCCACCGGCCTGCAGATCGCCTACGTCTGGTGGCGCCATCGCAAGGTCGATGCGATGCTGTGGGTCAGCCTGGGCCTGGTCACGGTGTTCGGCAGCGCGACCTTGCTGCTGCGCGACGACACCTTCATCCGCTGGAAGCCCACCGTGCTTTATTGGCTGTTTGCCGTCGTCCTGCTCGGCTCGGCCATGCTGTTCAAACGCAATCTGATCCGCAAGATGCTCGAAGAACAGATTGCCCTTCCGGATCAGGTGTGGCCGCGGTTGAATTTCGCCTGGGCCGGGTTTTTCACTTTCATGGGCCTGCTCAATCTTGGCGTGGCCTTTCACAACCCGTTATGTGCCAGCGAGGAGGAATGCCTCGCGCAGTGGGTCAACTTCAAGCTTTTCGGCAGCATGGGGCTGATGTTCGCCTTCATCGTCGGCCAAGGCGTGTTCCTGGCCAAATACATGCCCGAAGGAGAATCCTGATGCTTTACGCCATCGTCGGCAACGACTTGCCGGGAACGCTCGCGCAGCGCCTTGCCGCGCGGCCGGATCACGTCGCGCGGCTGCAGGCCCTGCAGGCTGACGGACGCCTCGTGCTCGCCGGCCCCTTCCCGGCAATCGACGCCGCCGACCCCGGCCCCGCCGGCTTCACCGGCAGCCTGATCGTCGCCGAGTTCGATTCGCTTGACGACGCCCGCGCGTGGGCCGACGCTGACCCGTATGTCGGTGCCGGCGTCTACGCCAAGGTCGACGTGCGACCGTTCCGCAAAGTCCTTCCGGCCGCATGAACGTCGTCGAGCAGATTCGCGAGCGGCTGGGCACGCTTTCGCCCCTGCGCATCGAAATCGTCGACGATTCCGCTCGTCATGCCGGGCATGCCGGCGCCCGCGACGGCGGCGGCCATTACCGCCTGCACATCGTTGCGCCGTGCTTCGAAGGCGCGACGAAAATGGCTCGTCATCGCATGGTGTATGATGCGCTCAGCGCGCTCATGCGCCGTGACATTCATGCGCTCAGCATCGTGGCGCAATCCCCCTCCGAAACCTAGATGTCAGGACTCTCAATGAAACCGTCGTTGTCGTTTGCCGTTCCCGCTCTCGTTTCCGCCCTTCTCGTCTCCAACGCATGGGCGCAAGGCGCCGAGAAGGCCGCCAAGCCTGCCACCGCTGGTGCAGTCGTCACCGTCAACGGCAAGGCCGTACCGAAGAATCGCGCCGACGCGCTGGTCGCCGGACAGGAAGCGCAAGGTCGCAAGGATTCCGAGGAACTCCGCGCCGCCGTTCGCGAGGAACTGATCCGCCGCGAAGTGCTCACGCAGGCCGCCACGAAGCAGGGCGTGGACAAGAAGTCGCAAGTGCAGGGCCAGATGGAACTGGCGCGCCAGGGCGTGCTGATCGGCGCCTACCTGAACGACTACGTGCAGGCCAACCCGGTGTCGGCCGCCGACATCCAGAAGGAGTACGAAGCCATCAAGGCGCGCCTGGGCGACAAGGAATACAAGGTCCGTCACGTCCTGGTCGAGAAGGAAGACGAAGCCAAGGCGATCATCGACAAGCTCAAGAAGGGCGAGAAGTTCGACGAACTGGCCAAGCAGTCGAAGGATCCGGGCTCCAAGGATCGCGGCGGCGACCTGGGCTGGGCGAATCGCGCCGCCTACGTCAAGCCGTTCTCCGATGCCATGACGCTGCTCGAGAAGGGCAAGTACACGCAGGCGCCGGTGAAGTCTGACTTTGGCTGGCACGTCATCCAGCTCGACGACGTGCGCGATCTGAAGGTGCCGGACTTCGAAGAAGCCAAGCCGCAGATCACGCAGCGTCTGCAGCAGGCGATGGTGCAAAAACATATCGAAGACCTGCGCGCGAAGGCCAAGGTCGAATAAGCCCTACCTCGACGCAAAGAAAACGGAGCCCGCGGGCTCCGTTTTTCATTGGGCGTCGTGAAATGGCGCGGCGCCGCCAGGGCGCCGTGCCACCATCACTGTAGTTTCAATCCAGCCAGCGACGGGCGTTGCGGAACATCGCGATCCACGGCGAATGCTCGCCAGTCATGTCGCCTACCCAGGACATTTGCAGGCGCCTGAACACGCGCTCCGGGTGGGGCATCATGATGGTGAAGCGGCCATCGGCGGTCGTGACGCCGGCAATTCCGTCGGGTGATCCATTCGGATTGGCCGGGTAGGTGGATGCAACCTGCCCCTGAGTATCAACGTAACGCATCGCCACATCGGGCGCTAGGCCGCGCAGTTGTGCCTTGCCTTCGCCGTGCGACACCACGACCGGCAACCGCCAGCCGGCCATGCCGGCCATCAGGATCGACGGCGATGGGGGAATTTCGACCATGGTGAAGCGCGCCTCGAACTGCTCCGACCGGTTGCGGGCAAAGGTCGGCCATGCGGCCGCGCCCGGAATGATCGACGACAGATGGCTCATCATCTGGCAGCCATTGCACACGCCGAGCGCAAACGTATCGGTACGCGCGAAAAATGCCGCGAAGGCGTCCGCCAGACGCGCATTGAAGAGGATCGACTTGGCCCAGCCCTGCCCGGCACCGAGGACATCGCCATATGAGAAGCCGCCACAGGCCACCAGACCCTTGAACCCGGCGAGGTCGACGGCCCCGGACTGCAGATCGGACATGTGTACATCGACACAGGCAAAGCCTGCCCGCTCGAACGCCGCCGCCATCTCCACCTGGCCATTGACGCCCTGCTCGCGCAGGACGGCCAATCGTGGCGACGCAGCGGTCGCGACGGTCGGCGCATCGACGAAGCCGGGCGCATGGAAATGCAGCCCCGGGTCGCCCGCATCGCGTCGCGACTCGAATTCCTCGCGCGCGCAATCCGGGTCGTCGCGCAGCGCGGCAATCCGATAGCTCGTCTCGCTCCAGCGCTGCTCCAACACAACACGCGGCGCATTGAATACGTTGCGCGCGTTGCGCCAGACGCGAATCTCGTCCGCGCCATTGAGCGTGCCGACAAGATGTGAACACGCGCCAAGGTCGTGCGCGCGCAGTACCGACATGACCTTTTCGCGGTCGCCACGTCGGATCTGCAGCACGGCGCCCAATTCTTCGTTGAACAGGGCTGCAAGCACCCGGTCGTCGAGGCGGCCACGCACGCTTTGCGGGTTGCGCTCGATGCCATCGACATCGTTCATCAGCGGATCGAAGCACAGCCCATCAAGGTTGAGCGAAACCCCGACGCGGCCCGCGAACGCCATTTCGCATACAGCGACGAACAACCCGCCGTCGGATCGATCATGGTAGGCGAGGACCAACGGCCGCAAGGCCTGCATCGCCTCGAAAAACGCCTTGAGCACGGAGGCCTCGATGTCCGGAGCCACCTCACCGATGCTGCCGAATGCCTGCGCCAGCGCCGAGCCGCCCAGACGATTGCGTCCGCCGCCCAGATCGACGAGCAGCAGTTCGGTCTCGCCAACATCGGCATCGCGCCGCAGTTGCGGCGTCAGCGTCGTGCCGATGTCGGCGCAAGGCGCGAAAGCGGTCACGATCAACGACAGCGGCGCAACGACTTCCTTCTCGCCCGCGCCATCCTGCCAGCGCGTTCGCATGGACAAGGAATCCTTGCCGACGGGAATGGCGATGTCCAGCTCCGGACAGAACTCGAGGCCGACCGCGCGCACGGTGTCGAAGAGCGCCGCGTCCTCGCCGCCAAAGCCGGCAGCCGCCATCCAGTTCGCCGACAACTTCACCTGTCCGATCTCGCTCACTTGGGCCGCAGCCAGATTGGTCAGCGCCTCACCCACCGCCATGCGGCCCGAGGCGGGCGCATCGATCAGCGCCAGGGGGGTCCGCTCGCCCATCGCAAAGCACTCGCCCTTCGACTCCCGATAGCCAAGCGCGGTCACGGCCACATCGGCCACTGGCACCTGCCAGGGCCCGACCATCTGGTCGCGGGCCGTGAGGCCGCCGACACTGCGATCGCCGATGGTGATGAGAAAGCCCTTGCTGCCGACAGCCGGCAAGCGCAACACGCGCCGTACGGCCTCGTCGAGCACGATCGAGTCGAGGGCGAGCGTCTGCCGGGCTCCGGGCTGGCGGCACACGTCGCGGTGCATCCGGGGCGGCTTGCCCAGCAGGACATCCATCGGCATATCCACCGCACGTTCGGCGAAATGCGCATCGTCAACGATTAACTGGCGTTCCGCCGTCGCCGTTCCGATCACCGCGAACGGGCAGCGCTCGCGGGCGCACAGTCGTGCAAAACCATCGAGGCGCTCTGGTGCGATGGCAAGCACATAGCGCTCCTGCGCCTCGTTGCTCCATATCTCTCGCGGGCTCATGCCCGAGTCTTCGCTGGGCATGGCGCGCAAATCGAAGCGCGCCCCGCGTCCGGCGCCGTCGGCCAGTTCAGGCATGGCGTTCGAGATGCCGCCTGCGCCGACGTCATGAATGGCGAGGATCGGATTGGCATCGCCCATCTGCCAGCAACGGTCGATGACCTCTTGGGCGCGCCGCTGGATCTCCGGGTTGCCGCGCTGTACCGACGCGAAGTCGAGGTCCGCCGTGTTCGTACCCGTGGCCATCGACGACGCCGCGCCGCCGCCGAGGCCGATCAGCATGCCCGGACCACCAAGCTGGATGAGCAAGGTCCCGTCCGGAAAGGCAATCTTCTCGGTATGTGCCGCCGAGATGTTGCCGATACCGCCGGCGATCATGATCGGCTTGTGGTAGCCGCGCACGACGCCATCCACCGGCAACTCGAGAGTGCGGAAATAGCCGGCGAGATTCGGACGACCGAACTCGTTGTTGAACGCCGCGGCGCCGATCGGACCTTCGATCATGATGTCGAGCGCCGATGCGATGCGATCCGGCTTGCCGTAATCGGATTCCCAGGGTTGCACGTCGCCCGGGATGCGCAGATCGGACACCGAAAACCCGCACAACCCCGCCTTGGGCTTGGCCCCGCGCCCGGTTGCGCCTTCATCGCGAATCTCGCCGCCGGAGCCCGTCGCCGCGCCAGGGAACGGCGAGATTGCGGTCGGATGATTGTGCGTTTCGACCTTGGCGAGGAAATGCGTCAGTCCTTCGACATAGGCATACGTGCCGTCGTCAGCATGTGGAATCAACCGTCCGGCCGCCGCACCCTCGATGACCGCCGCATTATCGGCGTAAGCCACGACGGTACCCTGCGGATGGGCCTGATGCGTTGCGCGGATCATGCCGAACAAGGTGTGCGACTCCGCAGCGCCGTCGATCGTCCACTCCGCGTTGAATATCTTGTGCCGGCAGTGTTCGGAATTGGCCTGCGCGAACATCATCAGTTCGACGTCCGTCGGGTCGCGATCCGCCTTGACGAAATTGGCCACCAGATAATCGATCTCGTCCGGCGACAGCGCGAGGCCAAGCTCCGAGTTCACTTCCTCGATGGCGACGCGGCCCCTGGCACGCAATTCGACGTGCTGCATGGGGCGCGGCGCAACATGGGTGAAGAGTGCGCGCGTCGCCTCAAGGCTTGTGAGGACGGATTCCGTCATGCGATCATGCAGCCGCGCCGCAATCGGCGCCGCATCGCCGGCAAGCCCATCCAGCAGATAGCGGACAACGCGCTCGATGCGCGCTACTCCGCCAAACCCGCAATTGCGAGCAATTTCCGTGGCCTTCGACGCCCATGGCGAAATCGTTCCGAGGCGAGGCGCAACGACCATCTCGTGTCCTGCAGCCGGGCGCGTCGCCGTTGTCGCGCCAAGCAGCTCGGCCAGGCGCGCAAGTTCCGCAGCGTCCAGCGGTTGCGCAACTTCAATGACATAGCAATGTGTCGCGGACAGGCGGAGCCCGGGCGCCACTTCGCGCAACGTGCGCTCCAGCCGGGAAAGGCGCGAGGCGGAAAACGCACTGCCGCCGTGAAGGATGATGGTGTCGGTCATGTAGTCGGCGGGTCGCGAATCGTCAGGGTCGGCCCGTGGCGGCGGCCTTGAGGCTGCGCATTATATTCGGCAGCGCGCTTGCGACCGCGCTGCGGCGGATCGTTATGGAACCTGCCGACAATCGTCGGAATCCATGCGCAGTGGAACGGCCAGGCCGCACGCAAGCGCATGGTCGAACTGCTTTCCCCATTGGCGCCGGTCGAGGGGGTGGACTATCTGGTCCGTGAGTATCGCGTATCTCTTGCCCGTACGCTGTACTGACCGGTGAGACGCCGTTTCAGGCGCCCTGTGGGCCGCCCTGAGGCGGTTTCTTGCCGCCGCCACCCGGCTTGGGATGTTTCCGGGGGCCGCTGTGCCGCTTCCAATTCGCACCGCCACCGCCACCGGGATTGCCGCCACCGCCCTTTGGTGCGCCGCCGCCACCTTGCCGTGGCATTGGCGCGCCGCCAATGCGATTGCCTGGGGCCAACTGGATTTCCAATTCGATGATCTCATCCCACACCGGATCGCTGCGCTGACTTTCCGGTATGGACAATAGCTCGCGCAGCCGGCGTTTCAGGTCCAAACCCTGCGCATTTTGCGCGGGGGCAGCGGCGGGCGCGGCGTTGGCGCGGTCGTCGTTCGGCTCGATGGGCTCGTTCTGGTCGCTCATTGTTTCATTATGAACCAATCCGGGCACAATCGCGTCATGCCGGCAGCAAGGGAATCAAGTTCCGCTCCGGCATGCCGATAAGGCGGCATGCTTGGCCCGGTCGAACTTGCCACCCTGATCGCGTTCTGCGTTCCGTGGGCGGACCCCGGCGTTGCCTACGCGTTGGTCATGGCCGGCTCGGGCGGCGCGCCGTGGCGCATCACCCATGCGGATGGGCGGGTGACCGATGCGGCAAGCGCTCGCGAAGCGCTATCGGCCCTCGAAGCCGTCGGCACGGCAAGCGGTCAGCCCACCGCCCCGTCGTATGTCGGCCTGATGCAGGTGCCGTTCGATCCTGCGCGCGACGGCGCTCATAGTAGTACCGTCTTGCTCGACAAGTGCGCCAATATTGCCATTGGCTTCCAGCGCTACGTTGCGGCATGGGACGCGGCAGCCAAGTACGACAAAGCGGCCGGACCGCGCACGGCCATTGCCCTGAACCTGTATCGAACCGCACAACCGCTGCGGCAGTCTCCCTATGCCGCCGCGGTTGCGGACTGGATGGGCAAACCGGTCCCGGCGCGCCCGGCGGCATTGACCGACCCGATCTACCACAAGGTACTGGCCGAGTGGTCTGCGGGCATCGCCGCCCGTCATGGGGCCCGTGGCGGCGGTCAGACGATTACATTGTTGGCTGACGCCGCACAGCATGCCAGCCGCAGCAGACAGGGAAAATAGATTGATGTTTCAATGGCTTGGTGTTTGACACCCGACGAATGGCACGCACCGGGGTTTTGGAGTCGGCACTCTAAAATGGTACAATTCGCCTTCTTGTAACCAGCCGAAGAGAGTTGCATGTCTGAGACCGCCTTTTGCTACCACTGCAGAACGCATCACCCGAAAGAGGAGATGCGACTGATTGATACCAAAGCCGGCAAGCGCTGGCGTTGCATCCGCAGCATCGAGGCCACCAAGAAGGGGCGTGCCGAACGTGAAGCCTACGGGCGGCAGGTTACGGCAATGAACAAGGCCGAGGCACAGCGCAAGGCGCGCCTGGTGCTCAACGGCCGGACAACGATGCCGTAGCACAAATCCGCTGCCTGCAAGGCGCCGCGCAATCTGCATCCGCGCCGAGCGCCGAAAATCGACGCCGAGAGAGTTCACCACTCCTCGGCGTTTTGTTTCAGAATCCCGCGCCACTGTGCGCATGGTCCCGGCCATCGCGCAAATCAAAAGAAGAGAAGCGGAGGATGGCTGCATGAAGAAGCCCTGGCTCGAACAGTATCCGGCCGGCGTACCAGCGGAAATCGATCTGCATGCCTTCGCCTCC
The DNA here is from genome assembly GCA_044230495.1 of Rhodocyclaceae bacterium. Taxonomy (GTDB): domain Bacteria; phylum Pseudomonadota; class Gammaproteobacteria; order Burkholderiales; family Rhodocyclaceae; genus JADJEF01. The sequence goes on along the minus strand of JBGARB010000028.1, from coordinate 14,735 downwards.
ATCGGCGACCTGTTCGAGCGCAGCGTACGGCAGTTCGGGCCGCGCGTTGCCTACATCAACATGGGGCAAGCGCTGACCTATGCCGAACTCGACCGCCGGTCGGCGGCCTTTGCAGGGTGGTTGCAGAGTGAACTGAAATTGCCCAAGGGCGCGCGCATCGCCTTGATGATGCCCAACGTCCTGCAGTATCCGGTCTGCCTCTATGGCGCGTTGCGCGCCGGCTACGTCGTGGTCAATTGCAACCCGTTGTATACGGAGCGGGAACTGGAGCATCAGCTCATCGACTCGGGTGCCGACGTCATCGTCATTGTCGAGAATTTCGCCCATGTCCTCGAGAAAGTCGTCGCCAAGACGCCCGTTCGCCAGATCGTCACGACCCAGTTGGGCGACATGCACGGATTTCCCAAACGTCAGATCACCAATTTCGTCGTCAAGCGCGTACGCAAGATGGTGCCGGCTTGGTCGATACCCGGCTCCATCACCCTGCCGCAGGTGCTCGCGCGGGGCGCTCGCCATGCACTGACGCCAGTCGCCATCGGCCATGACGATCTCGCCTTCCTCCAATACACGGGCGGCACCACCGGCGTCTCCAAGGGGGCCATGCTGACGCACGGCAACATCATCGCCAACCTGCAGCAGGCGACGGCGTGGCTGGGTCCCCTGCTCGGCAACGAGGAACTCATCGTCACCGCCCTGCCGATGTACCACATCTTTGCGCTGACGGCCAACTGCCTGTCATTTTTCAAAGTCGGCGGCACCAACGTCCTGATCACCAATCCGCGCGACATCCCGGGACTCGTCGCCGAAATCGGCAAGTACCGCATGACGGCCTTCACCGGCGTCAATACCCTCTTCAATGCATTGGCCAACAACGCCGACTTCGCCAAGCTCGATTTTTCCGCGCTGCGCGTCACGCTCGGCGGTGGCGCCGCGGTGCAACGCGCGGTGGCAGAGCGCTGGCAGCAGATCACCGGCAAGCCCCTGCTCGAGGCCTACGGCCTGACCGAAACCTCACCGGCGGCGACGATCAACCCGATCACGCTCACGGGTTACAACGGCACCATCGGACTGCCCGTTCCCTCGACGGAGATCGTCCTGCGCGACGATGCCGGTCACGACGTGCCGCCAGGTCAATCGGGCGAACTGTGCATCCGCGGGCCGCAGGTCATGAAGGGCTACTGGCAGCGGCCGGAAGAAACCGCCAACGTGCTCATGGTCGACGGCTTCCTGCGCACGGGGGATGTCGCCGTGATGGACGAGAAGGGGTACTTCCGCATCGTCGACCGCAAGAAGGACATGATCCTGGTCTCCGGGTTCAACGTCTATCCGAACGAGGTCGAAGAGGTTGTCGTCACGCACGCCGGCGTCATGGAGTGCGCGGCAGTCGGCGTGCCGGACGCCAAGTCGGGCGAGGTCGTTAAGCTGTTCGTCGTCCGCAAGGACCCATCCCTGACCGAAGACGAACTGATGGCCCACTGCCGTGCCAATCTGACGGGCTACAAGCTGCCAAAGGCGATCGTGTTCCTCGACGAACTGCCCAAGACCAACGTCGGCAAGATCCTGCGCCGGCAACTGCGCGACGTGAAGTAGCGCCGGAGAAGATCATGAGCGAACTGGTGATCCGCCGCACGCACGGCATGAGTCAGAAGCAGGCGCGTGCGGCCGCCGAGCACATTGCGCAGGAACTCGCCGAGGAGTTCAAGCTGAGCTACGAGTGGGAAGGCAGCACGCTCAATTTCCACCGCAGCGGCATCTCCGGCACCATGAAGCTGGAACGCAAGACCCTCGAAATCCGTGCCACGGTGGGCTTTTTCCTGCTGCCGCTGAAATCCCGCATCGAAGGCGAGATCCACCGCTTCTGCGACGAGAACTTCGGCGCCGAGTCGGCCTGACCGGCATCGCACCGGCCGCGGGCACCAGGCGGTGGCCGCTCAGCCCTTCAGCGACTTCACCAGGTCGATGTACTTCTGCATCGCGTCGTTTTCGCCGGTGCCCTTGAGTGCTGCCCAGGCATCGAATTTCGCGCGGCCGACCATGTCCGTGAATCCGGGCCGCTTGCCCGTGCAATTGCCCTCGCTGCCCTGCTTGTACAGTGCGTAGAGTTGCAGCAGCACGTCATTGCCCGGACGCTCCTTGAGCTTCTTGGAATCCGCGGCGGCGGCGTCGAACTGGGCCTTCAGTTTGCTCATCGATCTGTCTCCCTCGGTTGGTCGGACGGATGCCGGCCGCATCGGCCGGCGCCGCTATGCTACATATTCCTGCGACAACGCGGCGAACCACTCGCGCGAACGGCCGACGAGGTAAGGCGCCACCAGCGACATCGACTGGTAGGCACCGCGCGCCAGCGCTTCGCCGTCGAGCTTGCGGCGCGGGTCGCGGACGAACTCGAACGACAGCCAGTAGGTGGCCAGCACGGTCATGTTGACCGCCAGCGTCTCGATCTCCGCGTTGTCGGCCCGCATGTCGTCGGTCGCCACCAGCCCGCGGAAAATCTGCGCCGACGTGCTCACCATGTGGGCGATGATGCTCTTGAAGTGCGTCTCCAGCAGACGGTTGCGCGAGAGCAGTTCGTTGAGGTCGCGATAAAGGAAGCGGTGATGCCAGATGCCCTCGAAGACGAGTTGCAGGAACAGCCAGACGTCCTCGACATCCGGCACGCGCCGGGCGGGAGCGGACAAGGTTTCGAGCAGCGACTTTTCGAAGTCCGCAAACAAGGTCTCAATGATCTGGTCCTTGCTGCGGAAGTGGTAGTACAGGTTGCCGGGACTGATGCCCAGTTCGTCGGAAATGAGCTGGGTGGTGACGTTCGGCTCGCCGAACTCGTTGAACAGCGCCAGCGACGTTTCGAGAATGCGTTCGCGGGTGCGCCGCTTCGGTTTCTTTTCCATGGCCGCGGCAGGTTACCAAACTACAGTGGTGGCGGAACGGCGATTGTGCCGACATGCCGAATGCGCAGCAAAGAAAAAGGCCGCGCCGGCATCGCCGGTGCGGCCTTCTTCACGATGCTCGTCGATCAGGCGGCAGCTTCGGCGGCGACCGGCTTGACAGCGCGCTTGGCAACGGGCTTCGGAGCGGGCTTGGCGGCCGGCTTGACCACCACCTTGCGCAGCGCAGCCAGCTTCTCGACTTCGGCGCCGAGCTTCGCCACACGGCGCGACAGGCTCTGCACGTCCTTCTTCGTGGCGACGCCGGCACGGCCCAACGCATCGGCGGTGCGCGTCTCGACGATCTGGCCCAGCTTGTTCAGGCGGGCGCTCACGCGCTCGGCCAGCTCGGCTTCGCGCAGCTTGGCGACGCGCTCTTCCATCTGGTCCTTCAGCGTATCGGCGGTCTCGGCAACGCGGCCTTGAAGATCCTTGCTGCGCTCGCGCAGCGTATCGACGACGCGCGCGCCCTGGTCCTGCGCATTGGCGATGACGCCGAGGCCGGCCATCCAAAGATCCTGCGCCTGGTTGCGAACCTGATTCACGAGGCCGGCCGGAACGGCGCGCTTGGTGGACTTGACGGTCTTCTTGGTCGTGGTCTTGCGAGTTGCCATGGTTTTCTCCTGGAGTGGTTGGCTGTACTGCTTGTTGGGGTGGATGTCAGACGGGTGTCTTTTTCGCGGCGGCACGTCGCCGCGTCGCTGCGGCGGCCTTGGGGGCTCCCTTCGCCGCCGCTTTCCGGGTCGGCGCGGTGGCGACTGTTGCGACCGGTTTGGCGACCTGCTTGCCGGACAGCTTGCCGATAGCGAGATCGACGGCATCCAGGCGACGATTGAGTTGCGTCAGTTCAGCACGGGTCGGCACGCCCAACGTGGCCAGCGCGCGCGCGACGCGCTTCTCGAACACCTGTTCGATGCGATCCCATGTGTCGGTCGCCCGCGTCGCCACTTCGCCGACGTCGGCAACGCTGCGCGTCTTGCTCTTGATCGTGGCGCGGATCGATTCACCCTCGCGCACCAACGCCTCGAAAACGCGATTGCCTTCCTGATGCGCGCGCGTGATCGCCCCGCGTCCGGCGTCCCACAACTGCTGTGCGGACTCCTTGATCTGCTCGGGCAGGACACGCTCGACGACCGCCTGCTTTCGCACCTTCTTGACCATGCTATTCTCCATTCATGTTGTGGCCCGGCGCGGTGCCGGGCGCGGGCATGCGGTGGTCTGCATGCCGGTCCGTTATGCGATGCAGTCTATTGACGCGCATTAGAGAAAGCACACTAAAGTCCTAGGTCGCGGGCTCTAAATTCCGCACCTTTTCGCCGACCACGCCGCCGCCCGACCATGTCCTTCGCCAACGCCTCCGAGCGCCTCGCGTATTTCATCGACGCCGCGCGCAGCGAACGCGATGCCCAACGCGGCAGCCCGCGCCTGGCGGCGCAGATGACCTTCAAGGCCTGGCAATCCCGGCGTCTGGCCAACATGCACGCCGACCTGCGTGCCAGCGATCGTTACGGGCCGGCGGTCGAGTTCTTCCTCAACGAGCTGTACGCGCCGAAAGACTTCGGCCAGCGCGATGCCGAGCTGGCGCGCGTCCTCCCGGTGATGACGCGCTTCCTGCCCGAAAAGGCGCTCGATACGCTCGCCGACGCCGCCGAAATGGACGCGCTGTCCGAATCGCTCGATGTCGCCATGGTCGATGCCGTCGAACGCGACGTCGGCGTCAAGGCGCTCGATGGCGCCGCCTACGGACGCGCCTGGCGCAAGGTCGGGCGTCGCGACGAGCGCGCGCTGCAGGTCGAACTGGTCGGCCGCATCGGCGCCGCGCTCGACCACCTCACGCGAGTGCCGCTGATCGGTGCCACGCTGCGCATGATGCGCGGCCCGGCCCATATGGCGGGCCTGGCCGAACTGCAACATTTCCTCGAGTCCGGCTTTGCCGCCTTCAAGCACATGGGGCGCGCCGACGAATTCCTCGTCCGCATCCTCGCCCGCGAAAACGAATACATGAATACGCTGTTCACCGGCGGCGATGGCTGAACCCGCCCCCGCCCCGGCCGCCGGCGCGGCCGATACGCTCAGCATCAGCGCCGACGACGGTCACCGCTTCGAGGCCCAGTTGCATCTGCCCGTCGGCAGCCCGTGGGCGGTCTTGGTCTTCCTACCGGCACTGGGCGCCGCCGGAAGGGTCTATGCGCGACTGGCCCGCGAATTGGCCGCGCAGGGGGTTGCCGCCTGCATCACCGACTGGCGCGGGATGGTCAGCAGCTCGGTGCGCGCCGGCCGCCGCAGCGACTTCGGTTACCGGCACCTGCTCGAACTCGACCTGCCGGCGCTGCGCGCCGCGGTCGGCGCTCGCCTGCCCGGCACCCCGCTCTGGCTGGGCGGCCACAGCCTGGGCGGCCAACTTGCGCTCATGCATGCCGGGGCGAACGCCGACCAGATCGCCGGCGTGCTGCTCGTCGCCTGCGGCAGCGTGCACATGCCCGCCTACCCGCCGCGCATGCAGCGCGACATTCGCCGCGTGATCTGGGCGGCGCGCCTTACCGGCGCCATATTCGGGCACTTCCCTGGCCACCGTATCGGCTTCGGCGGCCGCGAGGCACGCGGCCTGATGCAGGACTGGGCGCACGTCGCGCACACCGGCCGCTACGAGCCGCAGGGCTCCGCCATCGATTACGAGGCCGCCGTCGCGCGCTTGCGCCTGCCCGTTCTGGCGGTCACCTTCGAGGCCGACCACTGGTCGCCGCAAAGCGCCGCGCTGGCGCTGATCGGCAAATTGCCGGCCGGCGTCGCCCGGCATCGACATCTCGATGCCGCGCAGACAGCCGGTGTCGCGCTCGACCATTTCTCATGGACCAAGCAGCCCGCGCTTGTCGCGCCGCTGCTGGCCGAGTTCATTGCCGACAACAAGGATCCCTCTACATGACCGCGCCGCTTTCCTTCGCCACGCCACGACCCGAACCGGACCACGACCACCCGGCGCCGGAACGGCTGCTCAAAGGCAACCCGCGCCGCACGACGTGGAACCGTTACGAGCACAACGGTGTTTTCGTCGGCGAATGGGCCTGCGAAGTCGGTGCCTGGCGCATCGCCTTCGGCCCGGACGAGCATGAGTTCTTCCAGGTGATCTCGGGCCGCTGCCGCGTCAGCGATGCCGTTGGCAACTCCACCGAGTACGGTCCCGGCGATGGCTGCATCCTCGCGCCCGGATTCACCGGCACGTTCGAAGTCACCGAGCCGCTGCTCAAACGCTACATGATCGTCGACCGCTGACGCCGCGCAAACTACAGTGGTGGCGGGACGGCGCTTGCCGCCCGCTTCAATCGAACAGGCCTGCGTCCCAGGCCGGCAGGCCGGCGCCATCGCCCAGCCGTTCGGCCAGAAAATCGGCGAACTGGCGCACGCGGTTGGGCACGAAGCGGTTGCCGGGGAAGATCAGCCACGCGGTCTTCGGCGGGACCGGAAATGCCGGCAGCAGATGCACCAGCGCCCCGCTGCGCACGGCATCGCCGGCGATGAACGTCGGCTGCAATGCGATCCCCATGCCGGCAAGCGCCGCTTGAAGCAGCGCCTCGCCGCTGTCGGCCGAAAAGCGCCCGACGGTTTCGATGGCGTGCAACTCGCCCTCGACCTGGAACTGCCAATGCGAGCGCGTGGCAAGCGAATAGCCCAGGCACGCATGACGTCGCAGGTCGACCGGGCGCGCCGGCGTGCCGCGCGCGCGCAGGTAGTCGGGCGACGCGACGACGACGAAGCGGCTTGCGAACAGGCGGCGCGCCACCTGATGCGGCGGGAGGCTGTCGGCAACGCGCAGACCCAGATCGATGCCCTCCTCGACCAGATCGATGCGGCGTTCGGACAATTCGAGGTCGACTGCCATGTCCGGGTGCGCGCGCGCGAATTCGATGGCCAGCGGCATGAAATGGCGAATGCCGAAACTCATCGGTACCGTCATGCGGATCAATCCGCGCGCCGCCTGACGCTCGGCAGCAACCGACGCATCGGCGCGTTCCAGCCGGTCGAGAATGTCGCGGCATTGCGCGAGGTAAACGAGTCCCTCCTGCGTGAGCGACAGGCGCCGCGTCGTGCGTGCCAGCAACTTGACGCCCAGATGCCGCTCCAGCGCGGCAATCTGGCGCGTCACCGCCGAGCGGGCAAGGCCGAGCTGCTCGGCCACGGCGGCGAAGCTGCCGGCCTCGGCAACGCGGACGAAGGCCTGCATGGCGGAGAGTCGGTCCATCGGCAAACGACAGTCGTGGTGGCACGGCGCCTTGCAGCGCCAATTGTGAAAAATTGTCCTGCCGCGATTGTAGGCGGAGGGCTTCGCTACAATCCGCCCATCCTTGTACCGTCGGAGCCTTCCGCGATGACCCGTCTGCTCGCTTTCGTGTTCGCCTCGTTGCTGTCGTTCGCCACGTGGGCGGCCGGCCCCATCGTCGCTGGCAAGGACTACTTCGTCATCGACACGCCCTTGGCCACGACGCCGGGCAAAGTCGACGTGGTCGAATTCTTCTCCTACGGCTGCCCGCACTGCCGCGATTTCAACCCGCTCGTCAAGCAGTGGGAAGGCAAGGCAGGCGGCGACATCGCATTCCGCAAGGTGCCCGTCTCGTTCGGCCGCCCGGCATGGGCACGCCTGGCCGGCATCTATTACGCAATGGAAGCGACCGGCGATCTGGCCAAGCTCGACGATGCGGCCTTCACGGCCGTGCACGGCGAGCGCAACACCTTCCCGACCGAAGCGTCGGTGGCCGATTGGGCCGCCAGCAAAGGCGCCGACCGCCAAAAACTGCTCGATGCCCTGACCGGCTTCAGCATGCCCAACCTGATCCGGCGCGGCGACGCCGATGCCACGCAGGCCAAGATCCGCGGCGTGCCGGCCATCGTGGTCGGCGGCAAGTACCTCATCAACAACGAGTCCACTCAGACCTACAACGACATCATCCGCGTGCTCAACGAGCTCGTCGCCAAGGTCCGCCAGGAAAGCGCCGGCAAGAAATAGGCGTCGCTCCCCCATGTCCGCCCGCGCCACGAACAGCCTCGTCGGCGCACTGGCGCTGGCCCTTGTCATCGCCGCCGTCGTACTCGGCGAAGCGCTGAATCTCGCCGCCTGTGCCCTGTGCGTCCTGCAACGCCTGATCCACCTCACGCTCGCCACGCAGGCGTTGTTGGCGTGGCCGTTTGGCCACTGGGCGGCGCGGCCCACCTCTTTGCTGATGGCCGGCACGGCCGCCGGCGGGGCCTGGGCCGCCGGCTACCAAGTCTGGCTGCAGCGCATGGCAGCGGGCATCAGTTGCACCGGCGAGCAGCCGTGGTGGGAGGTCGTGGTCAACCGGGCTGGTGCGCTCTGGCCACGCGTCTTCGAGGCGAACGGCTTTTGCAACGACCTGGGCTGGACCTTCCTCGGCCTGTCGCTCGCCGACTGGTCCTTGCTGGCCTTCCTGGCCATGACCTTGCTGCTCTTGCGCGCGGCCTTCACGCCCACGAAGCCACGGCTGCGGGCCTGATCAGCCGGCCGCGAACCACGCGCAAGCGGCGTCCGCCAGCGCTGCCGGCTGCTCCAGCGGAATCCAGTGGCCGCAGCCATCGAAACGGCGGAATGCCCACGCCGCATCCATGTAGCGCGCCGATCCGCTCATCTGCCCGTCGGTGAGGTATTTGTCGTCGCTGCCGATGATGCCGAGCACGGGCCGCGTACAGCGTGGCCAGGAGCGAAACAGCACCGGCATCAGGTTGGCGCGATACCAGTTCAGTGCCGCCGTCAGCCGGCCGGGACGGGCCATGCGGCGTTCGATCTCGTCCATGTCGGGATGTCGTTGCAACCATCGCCGCAAGCCGCCGCCGCGGAGCATCACCCATTCGGCCAGGCCGCGGAACTGGAAGCCGAGCACGTAGAGGCCTTTGACGAACTTCTGCTCGAAGCCGGCGCGGCCGTAAGCCTGCGGATGGCCGACGCCGACCGCAACGAGCTTGCGCACGCGCGCCGGATGACGCAAGGCCAGGCCCCATGCGATCACCGCACCCCAGTCGTGGCCCATCACATCCACGGGCGTGGTGATGCCGAGCGCATCGAAGAGCGCGATCGCATCGTCGACGATCTCGGCGATCGCGTAGGCGGACACCACCGCCGGCATGTCGCTATCGCCGCAACCGCGCTGATCGAAGGCGATGACGCGGTGGCCGGCCGCCACCAGCCGCGGCGCGATTTCGCGCCAAAGGTCCAGCGTATCCGGAAAGCCGTGCAACAGCAGCACCGGCGGCCCCGCGCCGACATCGGCGACATGGAAGCGCAAGCTGCGGGCGGCGATATGACGCGAAGCGCCGTCCCGCCACGACTGTGTTTTCAACGCCCCTGCCAGGTCGGCGTCTGTCGCGCCATGAAGCAGTCGATGCCGTGCAACGCGTCATGCGTGTCCATGTTGCAGGCCATGGTTTCGCCGGCGAGCTGGTAGGCACCCTCGATGCCCATCTCCAGCTGGCGGTAGAAGGCGCGTTTGCCCATCGCCACGGCCGCCGCAGACTTGCCGATGATCGAGCGGCACAAGGCCTCGACACGCGCATCGAGCGCGGCGCGCGACAGCGCCACGGCCGGCGTCGAGCAAAACAGGCCAACATTGATGCCGGACACGGCGAAGCGCGCGCCTTCGACGGCGACTGCCAGATCGCAGGTGGCAACCAGCTGGCAGCCGGCGGCCGTGGCCACGCCATGCACGCGCGCAATGACCGGCTGCGGCATCTGCTGGATCATCAGCATGACGCGAGCACAGCGCTTGAACAGCGCCTGCATCGTGGCACGGTCGGGCGCGGCGCGCATTTCCTTGAGGTCGTGGCCGGCGCAAAAAGCCTTGCCGGCACCGGCCAGCACCACCACGCGCACGGCCGCGTCGGCGGCAATGGCGTCGAGCGCGGATTGCAGTTCGCCGAGCAACGCCTCGGACAGGGCGTTGAACTGCGCCGGCCGGTTGAGCGTCAGCGTGCAGATGCCATCGACATCACGGCGCAACAGCAGCAGTTCGGCAGCGCTCATCGAAGCTCCTTTCAGTAGCGCAGGATCAGCTCGCCGCCGACGCTGGCCCATTGATCGGCTTCCTCGGCCAGCACGGCGGCGGTCAGCGGCGTTTCGTCGAGCGCCTTCTCGGGAAAACCCAGCGAAAAACCGCGCGAGGTGAACGCCGCGCGGGCGGCCGGTGGCGCCTTGTCCTCGCGGCTGCGGTGCAGCAGCACGGCGATGCGCAGACAAAAAATCAGCGTCCAGTCGGCCGCTTCGCCCGGCAGCGGCTGCGCGCGTTCGAGCTTGCCGCGATGCGCCAGCACCAGCCGCGACAGCCGCGCCTGGTCCCGCCGCGAGAAGCCGGGCATGTCGGCATTGGCGATGATGTAGGCGCTGTGCTTGTGGTAGCTCGAATGCGCCACCGAAATGCCGATCTCGTGCAGGCGCGCGGCCCAGGCAAGGAAGTGCGCATCGGGATTGTCCTCGTCGCGCGTCGCCGGCACCAACTGGTGCAGCAGCTCAACGGCGGTGGCGACGACGCGCGCCGCCTGGCGGGCATCGACCTCGTAGCGCTGCATGAAGCGCGCCGCCGTCGCCTCGCGCAGGTCTTCGTGGTGGTAGCGGCCGAGCAGGTCGTAAAGCACGCCCAGGCGCAGCGCGCCCTCGGAGAACTCCATGTGCGCCAGCTCGAATTCCTTGAATACCGCCGACATGATCGCCAGCCCGCCCGGCAGCACCGGCAGGCGGTCGCTGCGCAGGCCCGGCAGGCGCAGCCGATTGACGTCGCCCGCCTCGATCAGCGCATCGCGCAGGCGGCCCATTCCCTCGCGGGTAATGCCGTGCGTCGACCAGCCGCTGGCTTCGAGAATATCGACGATCGACTTGGCCGACCCCGACGAACCGATCGCCTCGTCCCAGCCGATGCCGGTGTAGGCGGCGGTAATCGTCTGCAGCTCGCGCCTTGCCGCCAGCTCGGCCTCTTTGAAGGCGCGCTTGTCGACCCGGCCGCCGGGAAAGTATTTCAGGCTGAAGCTGACGCAGCCCATGTACAGCGATTCGAGCGCAATCGGCTCGATGGCACGACCGATGATGAATTCCGTCGAGCCGCCGCCGATGTCCACCACCAATTGCTGCCGCGCCGGGTTGGCCAGCGTATGCGCCACGCCTAGATAGATCAGCCGCGCCTCTTCGCGGCCGGCGATGACCTCGATCGGGAAGCCCAGCGCCTCCTCCGCACGCGACAGGAAGCCCGGCGCGTTCTTCGCCACGCGCAAGGTATTGGTGGCCACGGCGCGCACGGTCTCTGGCGCGAACCCGCGCAGTCGCTGCCCGAAGCGTGCCAGCGCATCGAGGCCGCGGCGCTGCGACGCATCGTCGAGCTGCTTGTCGGCCGTGAGGCCGGCGGCAAGGCGGACGGATTCCTTGAGGCCGTCGAGCGGATAGATCTGGTGGCCGACGACACGCCCGACCTGTAGCCGGAAACTGTTCGACCCGAGATCGACGGCGGCGACGGTTTCCGGCTGCGCGTGGGCTCGGGATGGGCTCATGGACATTCCCCCCGGCCCCCTTGCCTGGCAAGGGGGTGACAACGGTTCGCGGCTTCGCGGCTCCGGCTGGTTGGCTGCCCCCACCTCGGGGCGGCCCGTCGGTGGGGGCTCATGCGCCGATTGTAACCGTCTGCAATGGGGTATCCAGTGACATGCGCCTGCAATAAAGTAAGGGCAACATCCGCCGGCCCATTCCGTCCCCGTCGCCATGAACGCACCGCGCCGCTTCCCCGCCGAACACTTCATCAACCGCGAACTCTCGCTGCTGGCGTTCAATCGCCGCGTCATGGCGCAGGCGGCCGACGCATCGACACCGCTGCTCGAACGGCTGCGCTTCCTGTGCATCGTGTCGTCGAACCTCGACGAGTTCTTCGAGATCCGCGTCGCCGGGCTCAAGGAGCAGATCAAGCTCGGCGCCCCGGTGATGGGGCCGGACGGCATTTCGCCGCGCGAAATCTTCCGCCGCGTCTCGCAGCAGGCGCACGCCGCCGTCGCCGAGCAGTACGCGCTGCTCAACGACGTGATCCTGCCGGCGCTCGCCGCCGAAGGCGTGCTGTTTCTCCGCCGTTCGCTGTGGACGCCGGCCCAGGCGGCGTGGATACGCAATTTCTTCCTGCACGACGTGATGCCGGTGCTCACGCCCATCGGCCTCGACCCGTCCCATCCGTTCCCGCGCGTACTCAACAAGAGCCTGAACTTCGCCGTCGAGCTCGAGGGCCAGGATGCCTTCGGTCGCAATTCGGGTACCGCCATCGTGCAGGCGCCGCGCGCGCTGCCACGCGTGATCCGCCTGCCGGAGAAGATCGGCGGCGCGCCGTATGCCTTCGTTTTCCTGTCGTCGGTGCTGCATCAGCACGTCGGCGAGCTGTTCTCCGGCATGGAGGTCAAGGGCTGCTACCAGTTTCGCGTCACGCGCAACTCCGACCTCTTCGTGGACGACGAGGAAATCAAGAACCTGCGCACCGCGCTGCAGGGCGAATTGCCGCAGCGGCATTTCGGCGATGCCGTGCGCCTGGAGGTCGCCGACAATTGCTCGCCGCCGATGACCGAATTCCTGCTGCGCCAGTTCGGTCTCAAGGATGTCGATCTGTATCGCGTGCCCGGCATCGTCAATCTGGTGCGGCTGATGTCCGTGCCCGACACCGTTGACCGGCCGGACCTCAAATACCCGCCGTTCCAGCCGGGCCTGCCCAGGCAGCTCTCGAAACGCTACGACATCTTCGCCGTGGTGCGCCGGCAGGACATCCTGCTGCACCATCCCTACCAGTCTTTCGCGCCGGTGATCCAGTTGCTGGAGCAGGCGGCGGACGATCCGGACGTCGTCGCCATCCGCATGACGGTGTATCGCACCGGCACCGATTCCGTGCTCATGCAGCATCTGCTGCGCGCGGCGCAAAAGGGCAAGGAAGTCACCGTCGTCGTCGAGCTGATGGCGCGCTTCGACGAAGAGGCCAACCTCTCCATCGCCGCCAAGCTGGAGGAAGTCGGCGCGCATGTGGTCTATGGCGTCGTCGGCTACAAGACCCACGCCAAGATGCTGCTTGTCGTGCGCCGCGAAGAAGGCGGCTATCGCCGCTACGTGCATGTCGGCACCGGCAACTACCATCCGCGCACCACGCGCTTCTATACCGACTTCGGCCTGCTGACCTGCAACGACGCCATCGGCGACGACGTGCAGGAGGTCTTCAAGCAGCTCACCGGGCTGGGCAAGGCCGGCACGCTGACGCACTTGTGGCAGGCACCGTTCACGTTGCATCCGAGCATGGTCGCGGCGATCAACGCCGAGGCCGACGCGGCGCGCGCCGGCCGCAAGGCGCGCATCATCGCCAAGATGAACTCGCTGCTCGAACCGGAGCTGATCGAGGCGCTGTACGACGCCAGCAACGCCGGCGTGTCGATCGACCTCATCGTGCGCGGCGTGTGCGCGCTGCGGCCCGGCGTGCCGGGCCTGTCGGAGAACATCCGCGTTCGCTCGGTCATCGGGCGCTTTCTCGAGCATCACCGCATCTATTACTTCCATGCCGAAGGCGCCGAGGAAATCTATCTTTCCAGCGCCGACTGGATGGAGCGCAATTTCTTCCGCCGCATCGAGATCGCTTTTCCCATCCTCGGCGCCACGCTCAAGCGCCGCGTCATCCGAGAGGGCCTGCGCGCCTATCTCGCCGACAACACGCAGGCTTGGCAAATGGAGCCGGACGGCAATTACGTGCCGGCGAAATCGCGGCGCAAGCTGCGCGTGTGCGCGCAGGAACTGCTGCTCGCCGACTTGCGCGTCCCGAAGTAGCGCTGCGGCGCCAAGCGCCGTCCCGCCACCACTGTAGTTTGCGCCGCGCCCGCCCTGACCTCGGGTGGCCGTCTGCACTCGTGTCACCCGTCGCCTCCGGCGGTTCCTTCTTTCACCTCGTTGCGCCGGCCAGCCGAGGTGAGGGCGCCACATTGTCAGGCCCGGTCGACGCGATAGACGCTGACCACGTCGCGCAACATCCGCATCACCCGCTGCACGGCGTCGCCGCCCGGCAATTCGACCGTCAGCGTCATGCGCACCTGCCCGGCATGCGAACGCGTCTTCATCGCCGTGACGCCGAAATGCTCGCGGCTGAAGACATCCGAAATGTCGCGCAGCAGGCCGACGCGGTCGGTGGCGTCGATCGTCAATTCCACCGGATACAGCGCATCCTGGCCGGCGCCGCCGCCCCACTCCGCCGCGATCACGCGCTCGGGGTGACGGCCGGCCATTTCGGCGAAGCTGCGGCAACCCAGACGATGGATCGAAACGCCCTTGCCGCGCGTGACGAAGCCCGAAATCGCGTCCGGCGGCAGCGGCTTGCAGCAGCGCGCCATGTTGGTCAGCAGGCGATCGACGCCGACGACGAGGATCTGCCCGCCCTTGCCGCCGGCACGCGATCGCGTGGTGGTCAGCGCGGGTTCCGGCGCCGGCGCATCCGGGCCATGCAGCGCCACGGCGATCGCCCGCGGGCCGACATCGCCGCGCGCGGCGGCGATGAACAGCGCCTCGACGTCCTTCAGCCCCAGCGCATCGGCGATGCCTTCGAGCCCCGCCTGCGTCTGGCCCAGCCGCTGCAGCTCGCGCTGCACGACGGCGCGGCCCTTGTCGATCTGTTCGGCCGTCTCCAGCGCGGCGAACCACTGCCGCACCTTCTGCTTGGCGCGCGCCGTGTGCAGATAGCCTTGCGCGGCGTTCAGCCAGTCGCGCGACGGCCCGCCGCTCTTGGCGACCACGATATCGACGCGCTGGCCGCTGTCCAGCGGCGTATC
>JBGARB010000110.1:0-10775 GCA_044230495.1 Rhodocyclaceae bacterium | reverse complement strand
GCCGAAGTACTCAAGGCGCTCGGCGACGACGCCGCGCTGCTCAAGCCGATCTTCGTTTCGGTCGACCCGGCGCGCGACACGCTGCCGGCGCTGCGCCAGTACACGGGCTATTTCGACACCCGCATCACCGGCGCCACCGCCAAGCCCGATCTGGTGCGCCGCGCCGCCGACAACTTCAAGGTGCGCTACGAGAAAGTCGTCGATCCGAAAACCGACCCGGCGCATTACGCGGTGGATCACACGGCCGGCATGTACCTGCTGGCGCCGGGCGGCGGCTTCCTCGCCCGCTTCGCCTATCGCACGCCGGTCGAGGCCATCGTGGCGCGGTTGAAGGACGAATTCAAGGCGCGGCCGAACCTGCGCCCTGCCGCCAAATGATCGGCGCGCTGCGCGGCTTCATGGCGGCCCTGTGCGCCGGCTGCATTGCCGGTGCGGCCTTTGCGCAGACCGACATCGCGCCGCCGGGCGACGAACTGCCGATCCACATCGCCGCGCGCAGCGGCGATGCCGCCACCGTCAAGCGTCTGCTGGCAGCCGAGCCGACCCTGCGCGACAAGCCCACCGCATATGGCTCGACACCGCTGCACCTGGCGGCGATGAACGCCGACAGCGGCCCGCTGAAGGTGCTGCTGGCGGCAGGCAGCGCCGTGCATGCACGCGACCGCGAAGGCGCCACGCCGCTGCACATGGCCGCCTACGCCAGCCGCACGGCCAACGCCCAACTGCTGCTCGAGGCCGGCGCCGACCCGCGGTTGAAGAGCCACATCGGCCGCGACGTGTTGTCGATGGCGCGCAAAGTGCAAGCCAACGAGTTGGCGGGCGTCGTCTCGCTGTGGCTGTTGAAGAATTGCCAGCCGGGGCAGGCATGCTGAGCGCTCGCGACGGATTGGCGTTGCGCTTTCTTCGCACGGTCGCGCTGGCCGCCGTGGCGCTGGGAGGCGCCGCCGCGCAGGCCACGGAGCCGCTGCCGACGATCGAGATGTTCGTACCGAGCCCGTGCCTGGCCTGCATCGATTACGCCGAGCATTTGCGCAAGGCCGGCTTCAGCGTGACATTGACCGAGCGCGACGAGGCCGGCATGGCAAAGGTGAAGCGCTGGTTGAACGTGCCCTCGGCCGTCGAATCGCGGCAGACGGCGAAGATCGGATCGTATTTCATCGAGGGCCACGTACCCGCCGAGGACATCCTGCAATTGCTCAAGGAACAGCCGCTCGCCCGCGGCCTCGCCGTGCCCGGCCTGCCGCGCGGCGCGCCCGGACGCGAGAATTCGAACCCGACCTGCGAGACCGCCTGCACCATGCTCGACCGCGAAAGCGGCATCAGCGATGTGCGCCGCGAGCTGTTCGACACGCTGCTCGTCGGCGGCGACGGCAAGGCCCGCATCTGGGCGCGGCATTGAACGCCTGAGGAAAATCCGGCTTTACGTGCCGGACTCCCACAAGCGCCGCAGCATCGTCAGACGGTTTCGGCGACAAGCGATGCCAGCCAGGCTTCGTCCTCGCCGCGCGGCTGCGGGTCGCGATGCTGGCGCACCGTCTGCACGATGACGCCGTCGCCGCGCTGGTGAAAGCGCGCATCGATACGCAGGCTCTCCGGCGGCGCCACGTCGCTGCCGACGTAACACACGCTGTCGGGCAGCGCGGCCGGCGCATCGCGCCCTGCCGCGCGCGCGGCGATCTCGCCGGCGACGATGCGCGCCATGCGCACGGCGACATGCGCGCTCTTGGGGTAATGGCCGAACAGCGGCGACACGGCGCCGACCGCATCGCCGATCACGAAAATGCGCTCGTCGTCGATGGCGCGCAGGGACAGCGGCTGCACCGCCGCCCAGCCGCGCGACCGTCCCGCCTCGCCGCCTGCTTCGGCGCCGACGAGGCCGGCCTGCCAGACCGGATCGGCTGCCTGCTGCGGTGGCGCCAGCAGCGCCGCATCGAAACGGATGTCGTCGAACTCGGTGCGCACGCGGCGCGCGACCGGATCGACGTGCGTGATCGTGGCGTTCGTCAGATGCACGATCTCGTCGCGATAGCGTTCGGCGAACAGCTGGCGGAATCCGAGCGCACCGGGGCCGGGATCGACGAGGATCAGGCGCGCCTTGAGCCGCTCGCGGCGGATGCGCGCGGCGATCGCCACGGCGCGCTCGTAAGGCGCCGGCGGACAGCGGCCCGGCTGCGCCGGCACATTCATCAGCAGATCGCCGCCATGAAAGGCGTCCACCACGCGACGCATGTCGGCGAATTCGCCGGCACGCATGCCGCACGGAAATTCGCGCGCGCAACGCGCGGCGGCGTCCATGTCGCTGCCGAACCAGGCCGCCCAGTCGTAGCGGATGCCGGGCGCGAGCACCAGCCAGTCGTAGGCCGCCTCTCCGCCGGGCCAGCGCACCCGGCGCTTGTCGCGGTCGATCGCGGTGACGTCGGCTTCGATGCGCGCGTAGCCGAGGCGCGCAGCGGCGGCGCGCGCATCGAACTGCAGCCGTGCGGCATCCAGCGTGCCGGCCAGCACGCGATTGGACAAGGGCAACGAGAAGAAGCCTGCGTCGCGCTCGATCAGCGTGACGTCGAGATCGGGTGCGATCTGGCGCAGCGCGCGGGCGCAGGCGAGACCACCCCAGCCACCGCCGACGATCGCCACGCGCGCCCGCGTCGCGGCCCGCAGCGGCGGCGCCAGCACGCCGGCGGCGAGCGCCAGCGCGCCCTGCAGCGCCAGGCGCCGTGTCACCACCACTGTAGTTTGGCGCGCCACGCGCGGCGTTATTCGAGGCCGCCGATGTAGGTCGCGACGGCTTCGGTTTCCATCTCGGTCAGCCGGCTGGCCACCGCGTGCATGATGGCATTGTCGTTGGTGCGCTCGCGCTTGCCGAATTCCTTGAGCTGCGTGACGAGATAGCCCGGATGCTGGCCGGCCAGACGCGGCAAGGCCTGCGTGCCATAGCCTTTGGCGCCGTGGCACGAGGCGCACGCGGGCACGCCCGACCAGCGGTTGCCGCTGGCGAAGATGTAGCGGCCGACACCGGCGAACTCGGTGTCCAGCGTGCGGCGGCTGACCGCCGGCCGCGAGGAATACCACCCCGCCAGCTCGCCGATCTGCCCATCGGTGAGGTCCTGCGCCATTTCGTTCATCGGCTCGGCCTTGCGACGGCCGTCGCGGAAATCGCGCAACTGCTTGGCGATGTAGTCGGGATGCTGCGCCGCCAGCCGCGGGTAGATCGCGCTGGCGCTCTCGCCGTGCTTGCCGTGGCACAGGGCGCAGCGGGATTCGATCAGCGGCCGGATGGCAGCCGGCGGCTCGGGCTTGGCGACGACCTGCGCCCAGGCCGCCGAGGCGACTGCAAGGCCGCAAGCGAACGCTGCTACGGCATGTTTGAAATCAAGTGGGTTCATTTCAGCGCTTGGGAAACAATTCGTCGCGAGCGAGCCGCAGCGGGGTGCGGCCCCACGCAGGCGCGCAAGCGAACTGCGTTCGTTGCTTGGGCAGAAACCGGAATGTACACGTAGTACATGAGGATTTCGAGCACCGTCCAATCCCCGCTCCGGTACGCGCAGCAGAATTTCTCACAAGCGATCAGAACTTCACGGCCTTGACATCGGCATCCACGCCGAGGCCGAGCGTGTAGTCGAGCGAGACGTGGTGGAAGCGCCAGACGACGCGGTCGGCATGGATGGCGATACCGAACGGCACCACCTTGCCCTCGGCCAGCGCCACGTCGCCGTCGCCGCCGGTGAGCTTGCGCGTGAAGGTGACGACGGTGTGGTCGCCGTCCATCGCGCCTTCGGCTTTCACCAGTGCCTTGCCGTCCTTGTTGACGCGGGCCTGCGCGACGTGGCCGTCGAGGAACATGGCGCCTTGCCCCGCTTCGCCGCTCTTCCACTGGATGTAGTCGGTGTACTTGCCGCCGGCGACGTCGGCGTCCTTGACGTACTTCTTCTTGTCCTTGTCGGCGCCGGGCATCGAGCGCACGTCGCTGTGGCAGGTTGCCCAGCAACCCACCTGCGCGCCCATCTGCACTTTTTCGCCGACGAACATGACGGCTGCCTTGACGTCGTGCTTGGGCGAATTGGCTTCGCGCGGGGCGGCCTCCGCCGCGTCGGCCGGCGCCTTGAAACGCAGCCGGATGTAGAGATTCTCGGCATCGTAGGCAGCCTGCACGGCCACCGGGAACTGCATCGTCTTGGGCGCACCGACCGGCTCCATCGCGGGATCGCGCAGGCGCAGGAAGTCGAAGTTCAACTGCCCCTGGTCCTCGCCCTTGGATGTCATGCCGCGCACGCCGCTGTGCGCGCCCTTGGTCGTGGTCCAGTTGAAGGTCGCGGTGGCGGGGTGGAAGACGCTGATGTTGCGCGGTTTGACGGCATTCCAGTCCGGCGCCGCTTGCGCGCCGAAGGCCGTGAGAAGTGCCGCGGTGGCAGCGGCGGTGCGAATGAACGGCATGCGATTCTCCTCCGAAAAAAACGGGGCCGTGGCGGACCACGACCCCGATGCTCTCACCATGTCGGGCAACAATACCCCGATTGGATCAATAGATGTCGTGCTGCGTGTTGTAGACGTTGAACTTGCCGGTCGGCGTGATCATCTTCGGATCGGTGATGACCTTCTTGACCTTCAGCGTCTTGTCGTCATACACCACGATGGCCGACTGGTCGGTCTTGCCGCCCCACAGGGACATCCACACTTCGGTGCCGTCGGCACTGTACTCCGGGTGCACCGCGCGGCGGATGGCCTTGGTCTCGGGCAGGCCCGAATCCTTGGCGACATTGAGCAGCGTCGGCGCCTTCGACAGGTCCTTGATGTCATACACGGCGACCGACTCGGCGATGCTGCGTTCCGGATTTTGCGGCGCATCGGCCCACAGGTGGGTCGACTTCGGGTGCGTCTTGACGAACAGGTTGCCGGCACCGATGTGCTTGATCTCCTGCACGACCTTCCAGTGGTTGGCCTTGTACTTCGGCATCTTGTCGTTCGGCGTGCTGATCAACGTCAGGACGTCGGCGCCGAGGTGGCCGGTGGTCCACACCGGGCCGAAGGTCGGATGCATGAAGTTGGCGCCGCGACCCGGGTGCGGGATCTTCGCCGTGTCGATCAGCGCCGCCAGCTTGCCGGTCTGGGTGTCGACGGCGGCAATCTTGTTCGAGGCGTTGGCGGCCACCAGGAAATAGCGCTTGGTGGCATCCCAGCCGCCGTCGTGGAGGAACTTCGCCGAGGCGATGGTCGTCGTCTTGAGATTCTCGATGTCGCTGTAGTCCACCAGCAGGATCTGGCCGGTTTCCTTGATGTTGATGACCCACTCGGGCTTGATCTCGGACGAGACGATCGAGGCCACGCGCGGCTCGGGGTGATACTCGCCATCGACCGTCATGCCGCGGGTGCTGACCACCTTGCGCGGCTTGAGCGTGTCGCCGTCCATGATGACGTACTGCGGCGGCCAGTAGGAGCCGGCGACGGCGTACTTGTCGTCGTAGCCCTTGAACTTCGAGGTGTCGACCGAGCGTGCGTCGAAGCCGACCTTGACCTCGGCGACGACCGCGGGCTTCTCCATCCACAGGTCGATCAGCGACAGGCGGCCGTCGCGGCCGATGACGTAGACATAGCGGCCGGATTTCGACAGACGCGAGATGTGCACCGCGTAGCCGGTCTTGACGATGCTGCGGATTTCCTTGGTGTCGCCGTCGATCAGCGCCACTTCGCCGGTGTCGCGCAGCGTCACGGAGAACATGGCCTTCAGGTTGAAGTTGTTCATCTGCTTGGTCGGCCGCTGGTCGACCGGCACGAGGACCTTCCACGATTCCAGCGTCTCCTTCATGCTGTACTCGGGCGGAACGTCGGGCGTGGTCTGGATGTACTTCGACATCAGCGCGATTTCGTCCTTGGTCAGGATGTCGTCGAAGTTCACCATGCCGCCGTCGGTGCCGTAGGCGATGATCTTCTCGAGACGCGCCTGGCCGATCTTGACCGTGCCGCCTTCCTGCACCGTGCCGTCCTTGGCCGTCTTCTTCCAGTGCGGTTCGAGGTTCTTGCCCGTCGCGCCCTTGCGCAGCACGCCATGGCAGCCGGCGCAGCGCTCGAAGTAGATCTTCTTGGCCTGCTCCTTCTCGGCGGCGGTCAATGTCGGCGCGCCTTCTTGCGCGAAGGCGACGTTGATGCTGGTTGCCATGACCGTGGCGGCGAAAGCGCTGATCAAAATCCGTTTCATATTCCCACCCCTCTCTGTTGTGCGAGTCAATGACGCCGGCCCCGCCAGCGCCTTGGCGTGCACATTGGTACGGATGCTGCAAGCGCACATTGATTTCTGTCAATCAATTGAAATGGTCGCGCCCACACAATGGCTGCGAGTGCCATCATGACGAAAAGGAGCGGCCATGGATGTCTTGATCGACGGACGCGAAATGCACCCACCCGAGCCGCTGGAGCGCACGCTGGAGGCGCTCGACCAGGTCGGTGCGGATGGCGCGGTGGTGCTCGAAGTGCATTGCCAGCCGCAACCGCTGTTCAACATCCTGCGCCGCAACGGCTGGCGCTGGGATGAAACGCCGCTACCGGACGGCGCCTTCCGCTACCGCATCACGCGGATCTGAGACGCCTGCCTGGGCGGCGTCACAAGTCGTATTCGCGCAACTGCGCCATGTCGTTGATGGCGATGTGCTTGCCGCTGACGGCGATCAGGCCGCGTTCGGCCAGATCGTGAAAGACGCGGGACAGCGTTTCCGGCGTGAGGTTCAGCCGCGAGGCGATGACCTGCTTGGAGGTCGGCAGGCTGATCTCCACCTGCCCCCTGCAGTCGCCTTCCTCGGGACAATGTTGCAGCAGGTAGCCGATCACGCGCTGCGCCGACGACCGCAGCGAATACGATTCGACATCCTGCACCAGCGAGTGCAGGCGGATCGACAGGCCGCCGAGCAGCTTGCGGGCGAACGACACGTCGCTGGCCAGCAAATCGAACACCGCCGCCTGGCCGATATGCAGCAAGGTGGTGTCGAGCAGCGCCTCGGCGAACACCGGATAGGCGCGGTGCATGAACATTACCGCCTCGCCGAAGCTCTGCCGCGGGCCGAGGATCTCGACGACCTTCTCGTTGCCCTGCGCCGACGGGAATGCCAGCTTGACCTGACCGGCAACGACGACGTAGAAGCCACGCGGCAGGTCGCCCTTCTGGAACAGCATTTCGCCGCGCCCGAGGCGCTTCTCGCGCGTACCGGTCGCCAGATGCGCGAGTTGGTCGGCATCGACCTCCTGGAACATCGGCAGGCGGGAAAGAATGGCGGGAATGTCTGCAGGGACGTGGTTCATGGGAGGCACATGGGCTCGTCTCGGGCAAAATGCGCACGGAAGATACCACGCGATGAGCTACGAGACCCTGCGCCTGGTGCATATCGTGTGCGCCCACCTGAGCATCGCCGGCTTCGTGCTGCGCGGCGCATGGATGCTGCGCGACTCGCCGCTGCTCGCCACGCGCTGGGCCCGCACGCTGCCGCACATCAACGACACCGTGCTGCTCGCCGCCGCGATTGCGCTCGCCGTATGGTCGCAGCAGGTGCCGTGGGCACAAGCCTGGCTGGCCGCCAAGATCGGCGGCCTGCTGGCCTACATCGGGCTGGGCATGCTGGCATTGAAGCCCGGCCGGCCGAAGCGCGTTCGCGCCGGCGCGTGGGTCGCGGCCGTGGCGACGTTCGCGTGGATGCTGTCGGTCGCGCGCCTGCGCGACCCGGCGGGGTTCTTCGCGCTGCTGTAGCCGCCGCGCAAACTACAGTGGTGGCGGGACGGCGCCTGACGTCGCAGATCGCGCCGCGGTAGCGCCCCGAACCTCGGGTGCCCGGTGCAAGAAAAAAAGGGCGGAACGCTTGCGCGCCCCGCCCTACCCCCTCGACCTGCTTGCTGCTATTCCTCTTCCGGCTCTTCGTAACCCTTGGGCAGTTGGTGCGCGACGCCCTTGTGGCAGTCGATGCAGGTCTTGCCGGTTTCCTTGGCCTTCATGTGCTTCTTGTATGGCGTCTTGCGCTGCAGTTCCGGGCTCATCGCGTCGAACGTATGGCAGTTGCGGCATTCGACGGAATCGCGCGACTTCATGCGCTCCCATTCGTGCGTGGCCAGTTCCATGCGCTTGGCTTCGAACTTCTCCTTGGTGTCGATGCTGCCGACCAGCTTGCCCCACAGCTCGCCGCTGGCCTTGGCCTTGCGGATCAGCTTGTGCGTCCAGTCCTTCGGCACGTGGCAGTCGGAGCAGATCGCGCGCACGCCGGTGCGGTTGCTGTAGTGGATGGTGGTCTTGTACTCCTGAAACACCGTGTCCCGCATTTCGTGGCAGCTCACGCAGAATTCCAGCGTGTTGGTGGCTTCCATGCCGGTGTTGAAGGCGCCCCAGAACACGATGCCCGAGATGAAGCCGACGACCAGCAGGCCGAGCAGCGAGTACTTCGCGCTCGGTCGCCGCAACATCGCCCACACGCCGCGCAGCCCTTTGGTGTCGTCGCTCATCACATGGGTCCTCGGTGCATCACAGCGAAAGAATCCACTGGATGAGATTCTTGATCTGCGCCATGTCCTTCGGCGGCGTGGTCTTGACGATCTTGTGCTCCTCTTCGCTGCCGTCCTCGAACTTGATCTTCGGCCCGGTGGTCAGGTGCGTGACGAGCTTGTCCTCGGCATCGGCCTTGCCCTTGTACTTGCCGGCAGTCTTCTTGAAGGCCGGGCCGTCCTTGTCCTTGTCGACGCCGTGACACTTCAGGCAGTTGTTCTGCTGGGCCAGCGCCTTGGCGGCGTCGGCATCGGCGGCCTGAACATTGCCGATCAGGGCAAGCGCGCCGGCGGCGACCGCAAGGCTGGCGAGGATTTGGCGGGTGCTTTTCATCGTTGTGTTCTCCGGGGCAGGTCAATGAATGCGGCAAGCGCCGCGATGAAGGCGTCGGCTACTTGACGTTGCCGACAAAAGTATTTTCCACGAGTTCGCGCGCATCGACCTGCGCGACATGGCAGCTGTTGCACTGGAAGCGGCTCATCTCGACGGCCGGCGTACCGTCGGCCGCCTTGAGCGTCGGCGAGAAATGGCTCTTGCCCATCTTGGGCATCTTCTTGCCGCGCAGTTCGTCGCTGATGTGGCATTCGAGGCAGGCATTGTCCGCGGCGGTCAGCGGTTCGTATTTCTCGACGGTGTGCGGCACCAGCGGCGGCTGCGTGCTGAAGGTGCGGGCGATCAGCAACTGATCCCCGCTGCCCGGCACCTTGGCGACGTAGTCCTTGATCTCGGGGGCACGATCCGCGGCGGCGACATCGGCACCGCGCATCGAAACGGGCGCCATCGTGGTGGCGCAACCGACCAGCGCACCGATCAGGGCGGCCACGGCGAATGCAGTCGTTCTTTTCATGTCGATCTCCCAGACGAGGTTTACTTGGGCGCCGATTGCAAGGCGCCGATTCGGTTGAGGGGCGGCGGCGCACGGCGGATGCCGAAGGCGAAGACATCCTTCGAGCAGACGTCGATGCAGCGGCCGCAGTTGGTACATGCGGCATCGAGGATCACCGGCGGCGCGTCATGGATGCCCTTGAGCGGCGCGCGGATCACCTGTTGTTCGGGGCAGACGGCAAAGCAGTCCATGCAGTCGTTGCATGCCGCACGGGCCGGCAGATGGATGCGCACGGGCGAGGCACGGCCGAGCAGCGAATAGAACGCACCCACCGGACACAGGTGGCCGCACCAGCCTTCGCGCATGACGAAGACATCGAACAGGAACACGGCCAGCACCACCGTCCAGGCGAAGCCGAAGCCGAAGATGAGGCCACGATGCAGCATCGACACGGGATTGACCATCTCCCAGGCGATCGTGCCGGTCGCCAGCGCCAGCACCAGCGTGGCGCCGAGTATCCAGAAACGCGCCTGTCGCGAGATATGCGCGCCGCCCTTGAGGCCGAGGCGGTTGCGCACCACGCGCGCCAGATCCGTGAGCGGGTTGACCGGGCACACCCAACTGCAGAAGACGCGACCGCCGATCAACAGGTAGAAAGCGGCCACGATGGCGACGCCAATGATCGCCAGACGCTCGGGGCGCTGGCCGGCGAGCAGGCTTTGCAGCAGCAGATAGGGGTCGGCGAGCGGCAGCGTGTTCAGCGTGTAGCTGTAGTTCAGGTTGCCCTTGACGATCCACAGGCCGAACCACGGCCCGACGAGGAAGAGCAGCAGGATCGCCGCTTGCGTGGTGCGGCGCAGGATCAGGAAGCGGTGCGCATGCCACCAGCCCTTCTCGGCGATGGCTTCCGCGCCCACGCGCAGCGGCTTGCCGTTGGCGCTCACAGCTTGCCTCCTTGCAAGGCCCGCGGCACGGCTGGCGCACCGCTGCCGCTACCCGGCGGTGGTGCGACCGGTGCCTCCTTCGGCACGGTCGACAAGCCCTTGCCGAGTTCGTACTTCATGCCGTCGGGCATGTTGTACTGATGTTCGATGTCCGGTGCGACGAGGCTGCCGCCGGCCTTTTCCTTTTCGACCCAGCCCAGCCGGTAGTGCGACGACA
Source organism: Rhodocyclaceae bacterium (assembly GCA_044230495.1). Lineage (GTDB taxonomy): Bacteria > Pseudomonadota > Gammaproteobacteria > Burkholderiales > Rhodocyclaceae > JADJEF01. The sequence continues at coordinate 279 of JBGARB010000110.1, read as the reverse complement.
ACTGGCCTTTGGCCATGTAGCGCGGAAACACCTTGATCGACGCCACTTCCGTCGGGCAGGCCTTCTCGCATTTGCCGCAGCCGGTGCAGGCGTCCGAATGCACGACCGGGATGAACAGCGTATGCCGGCCGGTGCGTTCGTTGGTCTGCGGCTCCAGCGTGATCGCCTTGTCGAGGATCGGGCAGACGCGATAGCAGATGTCGCAGCGCAGGCCGAGGAAGTTCAGACAGGTCTCGTGGTCGACCAGCACCGCCACGCCCATCTGCGCCTTGACGATAT
>JBGARB010000109.1:0-6551 GCA_044230495.1 Rhodocyclaceae bacterium | reverse complement strand
TGGAACTCGGCGCCGGCAAATAGCGCCCGAACGTCGGGTGGCCGGCGAAACGAGGTAGAAGGCGGAGCCGCCGGAGGCGGCGGGGGAGGCGAGTGAAGCCGGCCTCCCGATGGTCGCGGCGCGCGACCCAAACTACAGTGGTGGTGGCACGGCGCATCGCGCGATGCGCCGTGCCGTCGCCGGGCCGCTACATCATGCCCAGCGTCTTGGGCAGCCACAGCGTCATCGGCGGCCAGTAGGTGATGAGCGCCAGAAACACCAGCATCGTGATCAGCCACGGTACGGTCGCCTTGGTGGTCTCCGTCAGGCCCAGCTTGCTGATGCCGCTGGCGACATAGAGATTCAGCCCGACCGGCGGCGTGATCATGCCGATCTCCATGTTCACCGTGATCATCACGCCGAAATGCACCGGGTCGATGCCCAGCTTCATGGCGATGGGGAACAGGATCGGCGCGGTGATGAGGATGATCGACGACGGCTCCATGAAGTTGCCCATGACCAGCAGCAGGAGGTTCACCGCCAGCAGGAAGCCGATCATGCCCAGACCCGATTCGAGCAGCCATTGCGCGATGGCCTGCGGGATCTGTTCGTTGGTCAGGATGAAGCTGAACAGCACCGCGTTGGTGATGATGTAGAGCAGCATCGCGCTCATGTTCGCCGAGTTGAGCAGCACGCGAGGCACGTCGCGCATCTTCAGGTCCTTGTAGACGAACACGGCGACGAAGAAGGCGTACACCGCGCTCATCGCCGCCGCCTCGGTCGGCGTGAACAGGCCGCTGTAGATGCCGCCCATCACCACGACGATCAGCAGCAGGCCCCAGATCGACTTGCGGAAGGCATCCCAGCGCTGGGCCCAACTGCGCGGCTTCTCGCGCGGATAGTTGCCGCGCCGGGCGACGAACCACGTCGTGAAGCCGAGGAAGAAGGCCAGCACGAGGCCGGGGATCACGCCGGCCATGAACAGCGCGCCGATGGAGCTGTTGGTCGAGACGGCGTACATGACCATGACGATCGATGGCGGGATCAGGATGCCCAGGCCGCCGGCGGATGCCACTACGCCGACACCGAACTTCACCGGATAGCCCGCACGCACCATCGCCGGCAGCATGATCGACCCGATCGCCACCACCGTCGCCGGGCTGGAGCCGGACACGGCCGCGAACAGCGCGCAGGCGAACACGGAGCTGAGGCCCAGGCCGCCACGCAGATGGCCGACCATGGACGTGGCGAAGTCGATCATGCGCCGCGCCACCCCGCCGTGGGTAAGGAAGTTGCCGGCGAGGATGAAGAACGGGATCGCCATGATCTCGAACTTCTCGATGCCGGTGAACAATTTCAGCGCCACCGATTCGAGCGGCACCTGCGTGAAGGCGAAGAGGAAGGTCAGGACCGTCAGGCCGAGCGAGATCGACACCGGCATGCCGGTGAGCATCAGGATGGCCAGCAGGAAAAAGATGATGGCCGCGCTCATGAGCCTTCCCCCCGTCCCCCTTCCCCTGGAAGGGGGTGATTGCGGTTCGCCGCGATGCGGCTCCGGTTGCCTCGCTGCGCCCACCTCGGGGCGGCCCGTCGGTAGGCGCTCATTTCGCTTCTCCCTTGCCGTCGTGATGCGCAAGGTCGCGCGGATGGTTGTCGTCGTCCATGTTGTAGGGATTCACATCGACGGGCACTTCGCCCTCCTCGATGCCATCCACATGGCCGTGGTCATGCTGCGGCAACTCGCCGGTGCGGATGAAGCTCCAGCACACCTGCAGGAAGCGGAAGCACATCAGGCTGGAGCCGAGCGGGATCGCCGAATAGACGATCCATGTCGGCCACTCGAGGTCCGGCGTCGTCGGGCCTTCGTACAGCTCGCCCATCTCGAGGCCGAGGAACTTGAAGACGCTGTAGTGGGCGCCGTTTTCCCACACGAAGTGCGCGCCCAGCGCGCCGACGATGCCGGTGAACAAGGCGCCGGCCAGCAGCCCGAAGACGATGAATTTGCTGCGTAAAGGTGCCGACAGGCTGTTGATCAGCACATCGACGCCGACGTGGATGCCGGTGCGCACGCCGTAGGCGGCGCCGAATTTCGCCATCCACACGAACATGATGATGCACAGCTCCTGCGCCCACGACAGATTGATCGTCAGCAGCCAGTCCTGCACGCCGGGAATCGCGAACCCGGTGGCGTAGCGGTGCATGACGGCGGCAAAAATGATGACCGTCGCCGCGCCGATGAGGAACGTGATGAGCCATTCCTCGAGATGATCGAGAACCTTCATGGATTTCCCCCGAATCGCCGCGGTGTGCCGCGGACGTGAAATCGACCGCGGGGCCGCAAGGCCCCGCGTCGTCGTGCCTTACAGCTTGGCCGGATCGAAACCTGTTTCCTTGTAGATATCGGTGATGATGTCGGCGCCGATGCGGTCCTTCATCTCGGCGTGCACCTGCACCATGGCCTTCTTCCAGGCCTTCTTCTGCTCGGGGTTCAGGCTGTCGATCTGCGTCTTGCCGGCCTTCTTGACGCCCTCGAGCGCCGTGTCGTTCTCGACCTTGGCGATCTGGTTGGCATAGCGCGTCGCCTGCTCCATGGCGTTTTCGAGCTGCGCGCGGATATCCGCCGGCAGGCCTTCCCAGAACTTCTTGTTGACGATCACCGCGTAGCCCAGGTAACCATGATCGGACAGCGTGACGAACTTCTGCACCTCATGCATCTTCTGCGTGTAGAGGTTCGACGGCGGATTCTCGGTGCCATCGACAACGCCCGTCTGCAACGCCTGATACACCTCGGAGAAGGCCATCTTCTGCGGCAGCGCACCGACCGCGCGCATCTGCGCCTCGAGCACGTTCGACGACTGGATGCGCATCTTCAGACCCTTGAAGTCCTCCGGGTTCTTCAGCGGCTTGTTGGCGCTCATGACCTTGAAGCCGTTGTCCCAGTAGGCCAGGCCGAGGATGCCCTTGGCACCGAGCATGCCGAGCAGCTTCTTGCCCACCGCGCCGTTGGTCACCTTGTGCAGTTCGTCGTAGCTGTCGAACATGTACGGCAGATCGAAAACCTCGAACTGCTTGACGCCGAGCGGGCCGAACTTCGCCAGGCTGGGCGCCAGCATGTGCACCGCGCCCAACTGCAACGCTTCCATCTCCTCCTTGTCCTTGTACAGCGTGCTGTTGGCATACACCTCGACCTTGACCTTGCCCTTGGTGAGCTCTTCGGCCTTCAGCTTGAAGTAGTCCGCGGCCTTGCCCTTGGGCGTGTCGTTGGCCACGACATGGCTGAACTTGATGACGATCGGCGCCTGGGCGAAGGCCGCCAGCGACATGCTGGCCACTGCCAGCCCGACGATGAGGTTGCGCAATTTCATGTAAGTCTCCTCTGGCTTGGAATTTGACGACGCCCTATTTCGGCGCATGCCCATTATTGGTGTTTGCCGCCCACGCACCATTGTGGATTTCCACATCCGGAACGCGCCGGCCTTTGGCGCTACCATCCGCCCATGCCGACCCCTGCCGCCGCCGGCGACTGGCTGCCCGCCCGCTGGGTATGGTGGCTGCCGCGCCTGACCTTCGCGCTGTTCGTCGCCGCCGTGGCGGCGCTGCTGTGGCATGCCGAACGCTCCGACCGCGAGGAGCGCCGCGCGACGTTGTTGTCCGACGTGCTGTGGCTGGAGCAGAACACCGCCTTTCTCATCAGCCACAACGAAGAGCTGCTGGCCCGCCTCGATCCGGCGGCATGGCCCGGCGCCGCGCAATTCGAAGCCCACGCACTGGCGCTCGTCGGCAACAATTCCGGCCTGCGCCAGTTGCTCTGGTTCGACGCCGCGGGCACGCTGCGCCACGCCGCACCCCGCCCCGTGGACGCCGTTGCCGCCAGCGACGCGCGGGCCGCCACGCGCGATCAGGCGAAGTCGATGGCGCGCGCCACCTACGGCGCACCGTGGCACGAGGGCGACGAATGGCTGTTCGACCTCGCCGTGCCGCTGTACCGCAACGGCCAGCCGCTGGGCATCGTCGTCGCCGAATACTCGATGACGCGGCTGCTCGAGGACGCGGTGCCGTGGTGGCTCACCGAGCGCTACCGCATCGCGGTCGTCGATGCCACGGGTCTGCCGCTCGCGCAACGCTCCAAGGTCGGCGAACAGACGGCCGGCGAAGGCTATCAGGTGCCCTTCGAGCCGCCCGGCCATGGCCTCGCGTTGCGCGCCGTACCCTACCACCAGCCGACGCCGCTGGCCGGCCGGCTGTTGCCGGCGGCGCTTGTCGTGCTGGCGCTGCTGGTGCTGGCGAGCTTCTGGGCGTTGCGTCGCCATGTCCAGGGTCGTCTGGCCGCCGAATCGGCGCTGCGCGGCGAGTTCGCCTTCCGCACGGCCATGGAGGACTCGCTGCACACGGGCCTGCGCGCACGCGATCTGACCGGACGCGTCACCTATGTCAACCCGGCCTTCTGCCGCATGGTGGGCTACGGCCGCGAAGAACTCGTCGGCCGCGCACCGCCGATGCCCTACTGGGCCGACGAATACCTCGCCGAGACGCAGGCCATGCACCAGCGCGTGCTCTCCGGCCAGTCGCCCAGCGACGGCTTCGAGGTCAAGTTCCGCCGCAAGGATGGCGAACTGTTCGACGCGCTGATCCACGAAGCGCCGCTCATCGACGCGCAGGGCCGCCACACCGGCTGGATGGGCTCGGTGGTGGACATCACCGAGCGCAAGCGCGCGCTGGAGGCCGAGCGCGCCCACCAGGAGCGCCTGCAGGCCAGCTCGCGGCTGGTGACGATGGGCGAAATGGCTTCCAGCCTCGCCCACGAGCTCAACCAGCCGCTGGCCGCAATCACCGGCTACCTCGCCGGCAGCCGCAACCTGCTCGCCGCCCACGCGCCACCGGGCGCCGACCCGGCGCTCGCCGACATCGACGGTGCGCTGGCCAAATGCCAGGAGCAGGCCCAGCGCGCCGGCCGCATCATCCGCCGCATCTACGAATTCATGCGCCGCCACGAGGCGCGCACCGAAGACATCGACCTCGCCGTGCTGGTCGGCGACCTGGTGACGCTGCTCGACGCCGATGCCCGCCGCCAGGGCGTGCAAGTCGTCACCGATCTGCCCGAGCACCTGCCGACGCTGCGCGGCGACGGCGTGCTGCTCGGCCAGGCCGTGCTCAACCTGATGCGCAACGGCATCGACGCCATGCGCGCCACGCCCGCCGGCGAGCGCGAGCTGCGCATCACGCTGGCGCGCATCGACGACGACATCGAGATCGCCGTCGCCGACCGCGGCGTCGGCATCGCGCCCGAGATTGCCGCGCATCTCTTCGAGCCCTTCTACACCACCAAACAGGAGGGCCTCGGCGTCGGTCTCAACATCTGCCGCTCGGTCGTCGAGGCACATCGCGGCCGCCTCGCCCACGCGCCCAACCCCGGCGGCGGCAGCGTCTTTTGCATACGCCTGCCGCTCGACGCGGCGCCTGCACCATGAGCGTCGGCACCGTCTTCCTGGTCGACGACGACGCCGCCATCCGCGATGCGCTGGCGTGGCTGCTGCGCACCCGCGGCATCGCCTCGCGGACCTTTGCCAGCGCCGAAGCGTTGCTCGCCGACTACAGCGCGGACTGGGCCGGCATGCTGGTGCTCGACATCCGCATGGACGGCATGAGCGGCAGCGCATTGTTCGACGAGCTGCGCGCGCGCGGCTGCCGCCTGCCGGTGATCTTCCTCACCGGGCATGGCGACGTGCCGCTCGCCGTCAACGCCCTCAAGGGCGGCGCCTTCGACTTCATCGAAAAGCCCTTCAACGACAACGAACTCGTCGACCGCATCGCTAGCGCGCTGGAGATCGACGCCGCGCGCCGCCAGCGCGAAGCCGGCGACGCCGGCACCAGCGCCCGGCTGGCCACGCTCACCGAGCGCGAGCGCGAAGTCATGCAGCGCATCCTCGCCGGCAAGCTCAACAAGGTCATCGCCGACGAGCTGGACATCGCCATGCGCACGGTCGAAGTCCATCGCGCCCGCATCTTCGCCAAGATGGGCGTGCGCTCCGCCGTCGAGCTGGCGCGGCGGCTGGCGGCGGACGGGCCAGGCAGCGCCTGAGCGGCAAAACACAATGGTGGCGGGACGGCGCTTTCCCGATCCCGATTCCCCGTCGAATCCGCCACTTGCACTGCGTCCCCGGGAAGCGGCTAGTATTCCATTGCGTTATGCCCGATCACTGTTTCGCCACCGGATTCCGCCACTGAACATGACGATGCGCTTACGCCTTGTGCAACGAATTCGCCCCTATCTGGCACTCCTGTCGATGCTGTTCGCCTGGCCACTCAATGCCACGGCAATGAACGTCTCGCAGCAGGGTCTGGGCCAGGTGCTGCTGTTCCCCTACTACACGGTCAGGAACGGCTACGACACCCTGCTCTCGGTGACCAACATCAGCGCCAGCACGGTGGTCGCCCGCGTGCGCTTTCGGGAGGCCTTGAACGGCCGCGAGGTCGCGGCCTTCAATGTCGTGCTCGACGCCCACGATGTCTGGACCGGTGCGGCCACCAGCAATGCCGCCGGCGACGGCGCGCTGTTGCGCACCTTCGATCGC
>JBGARB010000108.1:0-6659 GCA_044230495.1 Rhodocyclaceae bacterium | reverse complement strand
AGCTGGCATGGTGCGACGAGGCGCCGTTCTACACGCTGGGCCCGCTGACCACCGACATCGCGCCGGGCTACGATCACATCACCAGCGCCATCGGCGCGGCGCAGATCGGCTGGTACGGCACGGCCATGCTCTGCTACGTCACGCCCAAGGAACACCTCGGCCTGCCCAACAAGCAGGACGTCAAGGAAGGCATCATCACCTACAAGCTCGCCGCCCATGCCGCCGATCTGGCCAAGGGCCATCCGGGTGCGCAGATCCGCGACAACGCGCTGTCGAAGGCGCGCTTCGAATTCCGCTGGGAAGACCAGTTCAATCTCGGTCTCGATCCGGACAAGGCGCGCGAATTCCACGACGAAACCATGCCCGCGCATGGCGCCAAGGTGGCGCACTTCTGCTCGATGTGCGGGCCGCATTTCTGCTCGATGAAGATCACCCAGGACGTGCGCGACTATGCCGCCGCACAAGGCATCGGCGAAACCGAGGCGTTGACCAAGGGCATGGAGACCAAGGCGGTCGAATTCGTCAGGAGCGGCGCCGCGATCTACCGTCCGGAAAACTGAAACTACAGTGGTGGCGGCACGGCGCATCGCGTCGCGCCGCGCCACGCCGCACCGCCCGCATGCCGATCCGCCCTTTCGAGCCCGCCGACACCGACGCCGTCATCGCGCTGTGGCAGGCGGCCGGGCTGACGCGGCCGTGGAACGATCCGCGCCGCGACATCGCACGCAAGTGTGCCGAACAGGCGGACGGCTTTTTCGTTGCCTGCGACGACGGACAAGTCGTCGGCAGCGTGATGGCGGGTTACGACGGGCATCGCGGCTGGATGAACTATCTGGCGGTCTCGCCGGCGGCGCGCGGACGCGGCCACGCCCGTGCGCTGGTGGCGCAGGCGGAGGCCTGGCTCTTCGTGCGCGGTTGCCCGAAGCTGAACCTGCAAGTGCGCAGCGACAACCATGCGGTGCTCGATTTCTACCGGCATCTGGGCTACGCCGTCGACGACGTGGTCAGCATGGGCAAGCGCCTGGTCCGCGACACGGCGTCATGAATTGCCGCCCCGCCTGCGCGGCCTGCTGCATTGCGCCGTCGATCAGTTCGCTGGCCAAGCCGGCGGGGGTTCCCTGTCGCCACCTCGATGCCGACCTGCGCTGCACCTTGTTCGGCCGGCCCGAGCGCCCGGCCTGCTGCAACGGCCTGCAAGCCTCGCCGACGATGTGCGGCAACAATCGGCAGGAAGCGCTCACTTACCTCGCCGAGCTTGAAGTCGCGACGATGCCATGCGCGCGCTGATCGTCCTTGCCGCCGCCGCGCTGGCCGCCGCACTGCTCGGGCTGGCGACCGGTACGCAGGGCATCGAGCCGGCATTGGCCTGGCAGGCGTTCTTCGAGGACGCCGGCACGGCGCACGACATCGTGCTCGGCCTGCGTGCGCCGCGCGTGCTGGCGGCGATGGGTTGCGGCGCGCTGCTGGCGCTGGCCGGCACGTTGTTGCAGGCACTGTTGCGCAACCCGCTGGCCGACCCCTTCGTGCTTGGCATTTCCGGCGGCGCGGCCGCCTGTTCGCTGCTCGCGCTGCTGTTCGGTTATGCCGGCGCGATGACGCTCGCCGGCATGGGCGGCGCGCTGGCTTCGACGGCGATGCTGTTCGCGCTGGCCTGGCGCGGCGGCCTGCTGCCGATCCGCCTGCTGCTCGCCGGCGTGATCCTCTCGGCGGCATGGGGCGCGCTGATCACGCTGACGATGGCGCTGGCGCCCGATGCACCGCTGCGCGGCATGGTGTTCTGGCTGATGGGCGATCTGTCGCACGTGGCGCCCGCCGCCGCGCCGTGGCCGCTGGCGATCGCCGTGCTGGCCGTACTCGCCGCGCTGCCGCTGGCGCGCGGGCTGGATGCGCTGGTGCATGGCGAACTCTCGGCGGCGGCGCTGGGTGTTGCCGTCGGCCCGCTGCGCACCGTCGCGCTGGCGCTGGCGGCGGCGATCACCGCCATCGTCGTCGTGCAGGTGGGCAGCATCGGCTTCGTCGGCCTGGTGACGCCGCACCTGCTGCGGCTCGCCGGCGTGCGCCGGCATCGCGTGCTGCTGCCGGCTGCGGCATTGGCCGGCGGCACGCTGCTGGTGCTCGCCGACGTGGCGGCCCGCGCCGCGATGGCACCGCTGCAACTGCCCGTCGGCGCGATCACCGCCGCGCTCGGCGCGCCGCTGTTCCTATGGCTGCTGGCGCGCACGACGCCGCGGAGCGCACGATGACCCTCGCGCTCGACGCGCTGACGGTGCGCATCGCCGGCAAGCCGGTGTGCACCGCGCTGTCGCTGCAGATCGAGGCCGGCAGCCGCTGGGCGGTGCTGGGCGTCAATGGCGCCGGCAAGACGACGCTGCTGACGACGCTGGCCGGCCTGCGTGCGCCGGCGGCGGGCACAGTACGACTGGGCGACGACGCCGTGGCGGCGTTGCCGGCGCGGATGCGCGCGCGCCGCATCGCTCTGATGGCGCAGGACGATCACGACGATGCCGAATCGACGGTGCTCGACATCGCGCTGCTGGGCCGCCTGCCGCATCTGGCGTGGTGGCAGGCCGAATCGGCGCGCGATGAAGCGCTGGCCCGCGAGGCGCTGGCGGCGATGGGCCTTTCAGGACTGGAAGCGCGGCGCGCGGCGAGCCTGTCGGGCGGCGAACGGCGGCGCCTGGCGCTCGCCAGCCTGCTGGTGCAGGACGCGCCGGTGTGGCTGCTCGACGAACCTACCTCGCACCTCGACCTGCACCAGCAGATCGCGCTGCTCGAACGGCTGCGCGCGCAGCACGCGCGCACGCTGGTGATGAGCCTGCACGACGTGAACCTCGCCGCACGCTACTGCACGCATGCGCTGCTGATCTTCGGCGGCGGCGATTGCTGCGGCGGGCCGGTCGAGGCGATGCTGCAGCCGGCGGTACTCGGCCGGCTCTACGGCCACGACATCCGTCGCGTCGGCGATGGCGCGGACGCCGTGTTCGTGCCGGTCTGAAAAATCAGTGGTGGCGGGACGGCGCACGGGAATTCGCGACGCACTGCGTCGCGCCGTGCGCCGGGACGAGGCCCCGCAGGTTCTCGGCCCACTGGCTTTGCGCCCAACTTGCAGGCCGGGGAGAATGTGATCGTTCGCGATCAGAACCCTTGAAACAGAAAATCCAGAGCCGACGTGACTTGCTCCCCTTCGCTGGCAAGCGAAGTCACACGGTGCTTCAGGATGCGCAACGGCACTGCGCCCATCTTTGGCGTTTCCAGGAGGAAGCGCTTGCCATCGATGGTGAAGACCGGCGTCAGCCGGGTCGGAATCTTCACATTCGGAAAGCGCTCCAGGCTGCGCAGGGGAATGACCATCCGGCTGTCGAGCCCGTCGAGCAGATCGCTTTGAACATCCAGAAGGTAAGGTGTGGTTGCCGCATGATTCCCGGGGTTTGCATACACATCAAAGCGCGCCATCAAAAGCTCCGCCATTCGTCCAGCGGCAGGCCCTCGGCGTCAACGGTGGCGTTGTAGGCGGAAATGAAATCGGCATGTTCCTCGCGCCAGCGACGCGCTTGCTCACGGCCGACCAAAGCGCGCAGATAGTGGTCGCATACCTGCGAGATATTGATATCCAGCGCCTTTGCCGCAGCCAGCACGTCGGTGCTCAACGTGAGATTGGCGGCACGCTTTGCCGGCGTTCCGGACCGCGTGCGCTGGAAAGATCGGGGTGTTGACATCGGCGCTCCCATGCGCATGAATTGATGCGCATCTTATCATCCGCATGAAGGCTCCAGTTGATCGGATGGTTTGGATTTGGTGCGGTACCGTCAGCCCGCAAGGGGAAAGGGCCAAGCTCTCGCCGTGTTCGCATCGCTGTCGCGTCCGTTCACAAATCCAGCGTTCCCTGCCCGCGTTCGCGCGCACCCGCGCCGTCGCGCGGCACCCTCGGCCTGCCTCGCGGTCGGGCCTGCCGGCGCTCGCCGGTCATGGCTTCGATCTTTGCGTAGAAGCGCGAATTGCCCAAAGGCTGGTTCTGGTTCAATGCCAGCCGCAGGTCATCGACCGCCGCCTTGTCCAGTTGCGCACGGAACAGCGCCCGATACGCCGCGCGTCGCTCCGCATCGCCCCTGCCCAGCGCCAGATACAGCGGATGCGGCGTCAGATAGGGATCGAGCTTGCCCAATGCATTGTGCCGATAACTGGTCCAGCGGTAATGCGCCGGGTCATCGACCATGGCGGCGCGCACGGGGTTGCATTCGATGTAACGCTGGCAGGTCAGCAGATAGGTATCGGCCTGGATCAGCGACGACTTGTAGCGGCTGTCCCACAGCGTGCCGGTGCGGCGGTAGGTGGTGTTGATGTACTGCACGTAACGGCGCCCTAGCGCGATGACCAACCGGGGCACCGCTTCCGCCTTCTTCGGCGTCAGCAGCAGATGCACGTGGTTGGTCATCAGAGCATAGGCGTGAAGCGCGCAGTCTTCCTTCGTCAGCGCTTCGCCCAGCCAGTACAGATACGCCTGATAGTCTTCCTCGCCGAAGAAGCACGGCTCGCGGTTATGCCCGCGCTGGACAATGTGCAGCGGCGTGTCATCGAGATGGATGCGCGGGCGTCGGGGCATGCATCATCATAGCGGAAAACAAATCGAGCCTGGCCCCTTTGGCCTCCACGAACCAAACTACAGTGGTGGCGGCACGGCGGTTGATGGCGCGCGGCGCTTGGCGATCAGGGGTCGCCAGATCGCATCGTCGCAGCACAGCAAAAAATAATCCTACCCTGGCCCCTTTGATTCGCCTTTGATCTGCAATGTGCTCGGGAAGATACAAGGGGGAGCCGCCGGAGGCGGCGGAGGACACGAGCAGCGCCGGTCAGCCGATGGGTGCGGCGGGCGCGGCGGGCGCGGCGGGCGCCAACACGACGAACCAAACTACAGTGGTGGCGGGACGGCGGTTGATGGCGCGCGGCGCATGGCGGTCACGGTCGCCAAATCACGGTGATCGAGGCGCGGCCCCTTTGATGGGCTACTGCTTCTTGCAGTATCGCGCCAAGAGTGAGTTACACAGTTCGACGCAAGTGCGCAGTGCTGGCTCGGCAAAGTGTCGATTCACGAATGACTCGACAAGTTGGAATTCGTCATCGCTAATGATTCGACCTCTCGAAACGACTTGCTCAACTGACCGGGCGTCGTCCGCGACATGGCTGTGGCCCCAACGTCTATTCAACTCAGCCTTGTCATCGTCGGAGAACGTATCGCGAATTCTGGTGTTGATCTCTTTCTCTAGGCGCTTGAGCTTCTTGAGTTCACCAGCGTTCGCATATTCCGTGAGATTTTGTCTCATACGAGTGAGAACAGATGAATCGCGCGCGCGTTCAGCCATAAAGGCAAAGAACAACTCCAACTTCCCTGCTAACTCCTCGGCTTCTTGGCTCATGATTCCTGCCTACCTCCCCGGGGCGATGAACACCCCCCACATTGCTCGAGATGCAGCCAGATAGTCACCACGATACGGATTCAGGATGGATATCCCATTTATTGAGTTGCCAACTCTGGCGCTACCGATCCCTCCGAATCCATCGATGAGATCTTGTTCGCGTCCTCTAATCGCGTCGTAGCCGCTTTCGCCACTGGCCCAATTGTCTACCCGCGGAGAACCGTACCCTAGAAGTCTCATATGATGATATTGAAATCGGGTTTGAACCAATACTTCTGGGTCACCGTAGCCGCTGGTTCGACCTGAATAAACGCGACCTTCGTCGTCTGTAAGCGTATAGGTTACGTAGACCTTTTCTTCATTGGATCGACCTTGATCGGTTGAAAGAGATTCGACACCTGTACCCCCCGCACTGCCATTCCCGCTGCCGAGGCCAGCACCAACGGCAGCAGCACCGGCGGCCATGGCAACGCCTCGAGCCGCCGCCGCCTGCAACCCCGCATTGAACAAATACTGGAACGACCCCGTCACCGCGCCGTTGGCGAATTTGCCGCCTGCCAACGCTGTGGCCGTGCCGCCGATCACCGCCGTCTTGGCCAGATTCGCGGCGACGCCCTTGCCAACGCCGATGTTGGACGAAGCATACTCGGTGAAGCCCGCGGAGATGAAACCATTGCCGCACTTGCCGCCGCCCATCACGCTATTGACGCAGCCGGCGGCACCATGAAGGGCCGCGCGCCCGAAGTCCTGTGCGGCAAATCCGGCCTTGGTCGCCAACTCTCCTGCGCCCACGAACAACAACGCGCTTGCGCCGCCCTGCAGTGCGCTTTTCAGCGTGCCGCCCTGAATTCCGCCCGCCGCGAATCCGGCGGCGAAGGCGCTCGCATAGGTATTGCCGAGCATTCCGGTTGTCAAGGCGCCGCTCGACGTGATCCCCGTGAAACTGTATGCGCCCGGTCCCAGATACCACGCCGCGCCGATCGCCGCCACCGTCCTAAGGAACCGTCCCAGATGGAAATGCCCGCTCGGATCGGTATAGAGGAAGGGGTTGTTGAGCACATAGCTGTAGCGGTTGTAGCTTTGCCAGTCGTCCGGGTTCGGCACGAAGGGATCGGCACTGACGAAGCGCGCCAGCGCCGGGTCGTAGAGCCGCCCGTTCATGTTGACGAGGCCCATGCCCTCCAGCGTCTCGTGGCCGGTGTAGCCGCGGCGCTCGCCGCCGTTGCCACCACTGCCGGCCGCCGCCCA
>JBGARB010000027.1:0-30772 GCA_044230495.1 Rhodocyclaceae bacterium | reverse complement strand
GTGACCGTTCCTTTGTCGGCTTCGCGCAGGATCGTCACCATCTGCGCTTCCGTAAATCTGCTCTTTCTCATGGCTTCCTTCTTCGAAGGGAGCCATCCTCTCAGGTTTCAACTGGTTCGAAAAGTGCCGGGCAGGTCAAGTCGGCCAGTACTTCGATGAGGTGTTCAGCAATTACGGCAGGCTCATCCGGGTCCAACTGAATCTGAATCTGCTCCAGAACGCGTACGGCTACATGACATTCATTCTGCCCAACGCACTCCTGGCAGGACAGGTGATTTCGGGAGAGATCGAGGTCGGAAGTGCCATTCAGGCCGCGGGGGCTTTTGCAGCGATGTTGGGGGCTCTGACAGTCATTGTCGATAACTTCGAAAACTTCAGCCGATTCGCCGCAGGGATTGATCGCCTGTACAGCGTCAAACGCTTCCTAATTGAAACGAACGATGGACGCCCGAAGGACGGCAATGACATCGTAGTGCTGCAGGAATCCCATCTGGCAGTCGAACGCCTCACTTTGCGTACACCGGATCAGGCGCGAACCCTGATCAAGGACCTCTCGATGTCGGTCGATCCTGGGGCCGGGGTATTGATCGTGGGTGCCAGTGGTTGCGGCAAGAGTTCGTTGTTGCGTGCCATTGCCGGCTTGTGGGGTTCCGGTATCGGCGCGGAAACATCACGATTCTCGACCGCATCGGGCTCGAGGTGGCGTCTTGCGGGTGTTACGCCGCCGACAGGACGACCTACGCACGAACGATGGCGTGAGCGGCGTCGATTGGCCAACATGGAACTGACCCGCTTCATGCAAGTCCTGAATTCCCGGTGGCGATTCGTCGCTGCCCTGGTCGCCGTTGGCGTGGCGCTCGGCGGCGCGGTACGTTGGTGGCTTGGCCCGGAAGTTGCGGCCGAGACGGTTGTTCGGCGCGATTTTGTCCAGTCGATCGTTGCCAGCGGTCATGTCGAGACCCCTCACCGCATCGAGATCGGTACGCGCGTTACGGGCATGGTCGTGCGCGTACCGGTTGCGGAGGGACAGACTGTGAAGGCAGGCGATCTGCTGATCGAGCTCGAATCAGCCGAGTTGCGCTCCATCGAGCGACAGGGCGCGGCTGCGGTTATGCTCGCCCAAGCTCGCCTCAGGCAATTGCGTGAGGTTCAGGCACCGATCGCTGAGCAGACGTTGCTGCAGGCTCAGTCCGCCCAAGGCAGTTCCATGGCGGTACTTGCACGCAATCAGGCCTTGGTCGCCAAGGGCTTCATCAGCGATGCGGCGCTGGATGAATCACGGACGACTGCTGCCGTTGCCGATGCCCAGGTCCGTACGACCCGGAAGCAACTGGAAACGACGCGAACCACCGGCAGTGACTATGCACTCGCCATGGCCTCCATCGCCGAGGCTCGGGCGAGTGCGGAAGCCGCCCGCGCCCGATCCGGCTATGCGGTCATCAGCGCATCCACGGACGGCACGTTGATCGGTCGAAACGTCGAAGTCGGTGACATCGTGCAGGCTGGCAAAGTCCTGATGACGCTGTCGCCGCTAGGTCACCTGCAATTGGTGGTCGAAATAGACGAACGCAACCTGCGCTTGGTGCTGCTGGGCCAAAAAGCACTTGCCTCTGCGGACGCGTATCCGCAGCATCCGTTTTCGGCGGATGTGGCGTATATCAACCCCGGCGTCAACGTGCAGACCGGCGCGGTCGAAGTCAAGCTCGACGTGCCATTGCCGCCTCAGGTGCTCAGGCAGGACATGACGGTTTCCGTGGATATCGAGGTGGCGCGGCGACCCAATGCGTTGTTGGTGCCTGCTCATGCGATCCATGATGCCGAGGGCATCGCGCCGTGGGTCCTGCGCGTAGAGGGTGGCAGCGCCATCCGTCGCCCGATCCGGCTCGGGCTGCGCAGCGGCGGCTTTGCCGAGGTGATCTCCGGTCTGAGCGAAGGTGATCGGGTTATCCCGGCGCCAGCGATGGTCGCTGCAGGGACGAGGCTGCGCGCGACCACCGCAGCCTTGGTGCCAGTTGCGACAGTCGCCCGCTAGGGCGGGCCGGTCATGCTGCAGACATGGATTCCCTTTGAGTGGATTGTCGCCATGCGCTTCCTGCGTGAGGGTCGGCTACAGACTCTCTTTATCATCGCCGGCGTGGCCATCGGCGTCGGGGTCATCGTGTTCATGTCGGCGCTGCTGTCCGGACTGCAATCGAATTTCATCCGACGGATATTGACAGCGCAGGCGCATATCCAGTTGCTGCCGCCGCAGGAAGTAACGCGACCACAACGTCAGGGCCGCAATGCCGTCAGCGGTGAAGTCGAAGGGGCCATCATCCTGCCACCTTTGCAACGACTGAAGTCGATCGACCAGTGGCAAGCTGTCGCAGACCAGATTCGAGCGATGGCCGATGTCAAGGTAGTAGCGCCCGTGGCGGGCGGTTCGGCGCTGGTCGTGCGCGGCAACGCCAGCCGCGCGATCTCGGTGACGGGAATTGAACCCGAGCTGTACTACCGCATCGTCGACATAGGTGAGAAGACCGTGCGCGGAAACGCCCGTTTGAGCGGCAGCGACATGCTCATCGGCATCGAGCTGGCGCGCGACCTCGGCGTCGATGTTGGCGACAAACTGCGCGTGACGACGGCGAGCGGGGCGGTCAATACGCTTACCGTCATCGGCGTTTTCGATCTCGGCAACAAGGGCGCCAACCAGCGCAATACCTTCGTCGCGCTGCACACGGCGCAAAGCCTGCTTGGCCTGCCCGGTGGCGTCACCAGTCTGGAGGTGACGGTGCACGACGTCTATGCGGCCGAAGTAATCGCGCAGCGCATCACCGCGGCGACCGGCGTGGAGGCCGACAGCTGGATCAAAACCAGCGCGCAGTTTTTTGCCGCCGTCAGCGCCCAGACGACGGCGAACACCGCGATTCGCTTCTTCGTCGGCCTGTCGGTGGCCTTCGGGATTGCAAGCGTGCTGGTTGTGGTGGTTGTGCAGAAATCGCGCGAGATCGGCATCCTGCGTGCGATGGGAATTTCCCAGGGTCAAGTCCTGCGTGTGTTTCTGCTTCAAGGTGGTCTGCTCGGCCTTGGGGGTGCAATGGCCGGCAGTGCCATTGGTGCCTTGGCGTTGGTACTTTGGCAGCGCTACGCCCGCAACGCGGATGGCACATCGCTGTTCCCACTGGCGTTCGATCCCGGTTTGTTCAGTACAGCACTTTTGCTGGCGACAGTGACGGGCCTGACAGCAGCTTTCGCCCCGGCGCTGCGGGCAGCACGTCTTGATCCGGTCGTGGCGATCCGTGGCTGACGACGATGCGGTAGTGCGGTTGCGCGGGGTGCGCAAGGCATACAACGTGGGAACGCCGATCGAGACCGAAGTGCTGCACGGCATCGACCTGATACTCAAGAAGGGTGACTTTTGTGCCGTGATGGGACCTTCCGGTTCGGGCAAGAGCACGCTTCTCAACATCGTCGGCCTGCTCGACCGTCCCACCTCCGGCACGCTTGCCGTGTTCGGTGAAGAAACGACCCGGCTGGACGATCGAGCGCTGACCCGACTGCGTGGACACAATATCGGTTTCGTCTTTCAGTACCATCATCTGATCACCGCCTTTACCGCACTCGAAAACGTGATGATGCCCATGCTCGGCGCCGCCGGATTTCCGAGCGAAAAGATGCGGCAGCGTGCAGCCGAGTTGATCGACAGCGTCGGTCTTACCCCGTGGCGGGACAACCTCGCAGGCAACCTGAGTGGTGGCCAGCAGCAACGCGTGGCCGTTGCACGCGCGCTGGCCATGGAGCCGGCACTGGTACTCGCCGACGAGCCGACCGGCAACCTCGACACCAAGAGTGCTGGCGACGTGCTTGCACTTTTACGGCGCGTCAATGATGAGCACGGCACAACCGTGCTGTTCGTGACCCACAATCCTGCGCTGGCCGAACGCTGCAACAAGACCATTCAAGTGGTCGACGGACAGATAAGGCAGTAGGGCAAGAACAGCATGAACGCGAGGTCCGACAACGTACTCCAGGTGAGCGAATTCACGTGATGTGGCAATGGGGCATCTGTTTGGCATTGTGTCTGTTGGCAGTCGCCGCCGTGGGCATTACTACGTGGGGGGCCAAGCGGTGGACCCGCAGCGTCGAGTCGTTGACCCGAGAACTTGATGGGGGTCGCATGGCGATGTCGACCGGTCGGCCTCGGCACGCTCGCTATGACTCACGCGAGATAGATGGTCTGCCGGCGCCGGTACAACGTTACTTCCGCGCAGTGCTGAAGGACGGACAGCCCGTCATCGCTGCAGTCACGATCGACATGACCGGCAGACTCAACATGTCACCAACAGCCGAGCAGTGGAAGCCGTTCACATCGCGGCAGCAGGTCGTTACCCGACGCCCGGGCTTCCTTTGGAACGCCAGGATCATGATGCTTCCAGGGGTTCCGGTGTACGTCGTGGATGGCTACATTCGCGGGAAGGGCCATCTGCATGCTGCGATTGTCGGCTTGCTCACCATGGTTCGCATCAGCGGCGGCGGCGAGATCGCACGCGGAGAATTCATGCGTTTTGTAGCGGAAACGGCGTGGTACCCAACCGCGCTGTTGCCGTCCCAAGGCGTGCGCTGGGAGGCGGTCGACGACCGGTCCGCGAACGCCACCATGATGGACGGTCCGCTCACGTTGACCCTGTTGTTCGAATTCAATGACAAGGGCTTGATCGACTCGTTCCGCGCCGAGGCGAGGGGCAGCATCGTTGGCCACAGGTGGGTGATGACCCCATGGGAAGGCAGGTGGTCCGACTACCGCATGCACAGCGGCATGACCGTGCCCTTCAGCGGAGAGGTCGCGTGGGTGCATCCTCACGGCCGCCGACCGTACTTCAGCGGCACGATCATCGCGCTGTCCTACGACCTTTCGCCGTGAGGGAGTCTGCCACCCGGATGCGGCGATCCTGTGCGCAACAGCCACGATCTGCAATGCTATATCTTGCCCGGCAGGGACACGATCAGGAGGATGAGCAACACCAGACCCAAGCCGCCGCTTGGGGCGTAACCCCATTGCCGGCTGTGCGGCCAAGCCGGGACGGCACCGATCAGCATCAAGATCACGATCACCGGCAGAATGGTTCCCAACGACATGTGCAGTCTCCCGTTGCGGAACATGACCAACGCGCCGAATTTGGCAGACGTCACCATGCCTTCGTTGAGTATTGCCCACCCGACAAATCCAATCAGTGCGACAGCGAACATTCGATGGACGTTCAGCTGAGTGCGCAAGCGCACAGATTGGCGAGGGCGATTGGATCAAGATGACGCATGGAAGGAAAGTCGCTATTCGATTGCTCCTTTCCATTTGAATCTACCGGGAGAGATCATGACCGTTGAACTGAATGCCGCCGTCGGCAACGTCGAATCAAAAAAGGATGTACTGGTAAAGGACATGAAGACCGTGGTGGGCGACACGAACGTGCTGCTTCGCGGAATTGCAGCTGCCACGGCGGATGGCTATGCCGCCACCCGTTCAAATGTGGAGGGCAGACTGGACGATGCTAGAACGAGGCTCGAAGCGACGCGAACCCAGATGGCGGATCGTGCCCATGGCCTCGCTGAAGCCAGCCAGGCATATGTCAAAGAAAACCCTTGGAAAATCGTAGGCGCATCGGCAGCCGTCGGCCTCGTCGTGGGCTACTTTCTCAGTCGTCGATGATTCGCTGAGGGCGGAGGTGCCAGCCGCGGATGACCGCCGCGCTACTGCGTGCGCTTGACCGGCCGTCCGTCGCGACAGCACAAGCCTTGGTTGCATTCAGTTGTTGCACAAGGGTTGTACGAGGTCTGGAAGCGCTGCGTGCATGCGAGCGTGACCGATCACGACCAAGGCGGTCATCGGCGACTGGCCGGCGTGTCCCATGATCGCCGTGCCACCACCACTGTAGTTTCAGCCGGTGTGGCGCCGTCGCCGTCACTGCGTCGGCTTTCCGCTTGCGCCGCTTGTTTCGCCGGGGCGGCGCCTCCATAATGCAGGCATGGTCGTAATTCCGGTAAACCGGATGCGTTCTGGACGGCGGTTCGACTCCGCCCACCTCCACCACGACGGGGGTGTATTGGCTTCGACAGGGCGAATGAAGGCGAGCAGGCGACCCGAAAGGCGACGGACGTAATCCGCGCAAAACCACAAACGCCAACGATGAGCGTTTCGCACTGGCCGCTTAAGGCCTGCTGAGGATGTAGCCGTCCAATAAACAGAATGGCTGCCGCTGGGGGCGCGGGTAACCGCGCCCCCATTGTTTTTCAGGCCGGCTTGCGTGCGTGCAGCATGTAATTCACATCGGTGTCCGAACTCAGCGTGCTGCGATGGACGAACGGGTTGTAGCGCACGCCGATCACCGACTCGACCACCAGTCCGGTCTCACGGCACCAGCGGGTCAATTCAGCGGGGCGGATGAAGCGGTTGTAATCGTGCGTGCCGCGTGGCAGCAGGCGCAGCACGTACTCCGCGCCGACGACCGCCAACGCATAGGCTTTCGGGTTGCGGTTGATCGTCGAAAAAAAGACGTGCCCGCCGGCTGCGCACAACGCGGCGGCCGATGAAATGACGCTGGCCGGGTCCGGCACGTGCTCGAGCATTTCCATGCAGGTGACCACCCCGAAGGCGCCAGGCTGGCGCGAAGCCAGGTCTTCCACGGCGATTTGCCGGTAGTCGACATCGAGACCGCTTTCGAGCAGATGCAGTCGCGCAACGCCAAGCGGCCGTTCCGACAAATCGATGCCCGTGACGCGCGCGCCGCGCGCGGCCATGCCCTCGGTGAGCAGGCCACCGCCGCAACCGATATCCAGGGCAGTTGTTCCTTCCAGCGGCGCACGCTCGTCGATCCAGTCGAGGCGCAGGGGATTGAGAACATGCAGCGGGCGGAACTCCGAGGTCGGATCCCACCAGCGATGTGCGAGTTGGCCGAACTTCTCCAGTTCGTCCGGATCGGCATTCAGGGGCGTGGCATTCATGGCGTCCAGAAACGAAAAAGCCCTGCGACGCAGGGCTTTTCGTGAAGCGGGTTCGACTTAGTTCGACGTGCCGATGACTTCGATATCGACGCGGCGATCCGGCTGCAGGCAGGCGACGGTCTTCGCGCTCTTGCCGCCCTTGCACTGATCCGGCTTGGTGACCGGCTGCTTCTCGCCCTTGCCTTCGGTGTAGATGCGGTTGGCTTCGATGCCCTTGCCGACCAGGAAGTCCTTGACCGCGGCAGCGCGCTTCTCGGAGAGCTTCTGGTTGTAGGCATCGGTGCCGAAGCGGTCGGCGTGGCCGATGGCGATGATGACTTCCAGCTTGATGCCCTTGGCGTCGGCCACCAGCTTGTTGAGCTTCTCGATGCCTTCGGGACGCAGATTCGCCTTGTTGAAGTCGAACAGCGCATCGGCGGCCAGCGTTACCTTCTTGGCGACGGGCTTCGGCGCAGCGGCAGGTGCCAGCGCCGGCTTCGGTGCCTCGGCCTTCGGCGCTTCCTTCTTCGGCTCTTCCTTCTTCACCAGATCCGGGTCGCATTCGGCGATCGCCATCGCGGGCGTCCAGAAGCCGGTGCGCCAGCACAGGCCGAAACCGCTCTTGGCGACATAGTTGCGGCCGTCGATGACGTAACCGACGGTGCCCTTGGTGTCGATGCCGGGCGTTTGCGCCTGCGCAGCCACGCTGGCGGCAAGCAAAGTGGTGACGAGGGCGGAGATCTTGATAGTCTTGTTCATGGATGGTCCTTGGCGGCGATAAATCGATCAAATGCCCGGCCGGGCACTGTCTGCAATCCTAGTATGCCATAGCTCCACTCGCCTTCGCAATTCGGCGACTCCCTCGGCGAGCAATCGGCCCTCATATTTTAGGCACTTGCCGGCAACCCAAACCGCTTGCACGTGCTCGCGGCCGGCAACGTAGACTAAATGCGACACTGGGTCGTAACATGGTTGCAGCAAGAGGTCATCGAGGCGCACGGCGCACAAATCCGCGGCCTTGCCCACCTCGATGGAGCCGATTTCGTTGTCCAGGCCCAGCGCCTTCGCGCCGCCAAGGGTGGCGGCATGCAGTGCTTCGTGCGCCGACGCCGAGCTGGCGTCATCCGCACTGACCTTGGCGAGCAAGGCCGCCAGACGCATTTCCTGCCAGATGTCGAGGCGGTTGTTCGACGCGGCGCCGTCCGTGCCCAAGCCCCAGTTGATGTTGCGGCGAATCAGCGCCGGCATGTCGGCAATCCCGCTGGCGAGCTTGAGGTTCGACACCGGGCAATGCGCAACGGAGGCGGCGTGCCTTGCCAGCAGGTCGCGCTCATCGTCGGTGAGGTGCACGGCATGCGCGAGGATGGTGCGCGGGCCGATGATGCCCAGGCGCTCGAGCCGTGCCAGCGGCCGGCAGCCGTGCGCGGCAAGACCTTGGCGGATTTCCTCAGCCGTTTCATGCAGGTGGGTGTGGATCGGCAAATCCAGCTCCGCGGCAAGGCTGGCGATCCGCTCGAAGGCCGCATCCGACACCGAGTAGGGGGCATGTGGCGCAAGGCACCAGGAAAGGGTTGCCTCACCTGAATGGCGATCGCGCGCAGCCATTCCCTTGGCCAGATAGTCGCCGACGCTGGATGCGTAGCTGGTGGGGAAGTCGAGTACCGGAATGCCGATGGCGGCGCGGATGCCGGTTGCCAGTGCGGCTTGGGCGATCTCCTCGGCATGGAAATACATGTCGCAAAAGCACGTGACGCCGCCGTCGATCATTTCCAGACAGGCCAGTTCCGTCCCGTCCCGGACGAAGGCCGGGCCGACGAAGCGCCCTTCGGCAGGCCATATCCGTTCGCCCAGCCATCGCAGCAAGGGCAGGTCGTCGGCAAATCCGCGCAGCAGCGACATCGCCGCATGCGTATGCAGGTTGATCAGACCGGGCAGCACCACGTGGCCGGGCAAGGCAATCGTTTGTCCGGCAGCAAAACGGGTGCGGGCCTCGGCGCGGGGCAGCAAGGCGACGATGCGGCCATCGCGGATGGCGATGGCGTGCTCGCCCAGCACCGTTTCATCTGGCACCACGGGCACGATCCACTGCGGTTCGATCAGCGTGTCAACGGAAATGGGGTGGGTCATGTCGATGGCGATGGACGAAGCGGGTGGCGACGGTCAACGGAGAGTCGAAGGCACTTGTCCGGCCTATTCGGCGGTGCGGTCGGACACGCCCGGCATGTTAGACTCCGACGCTTGATTTTGCTGGGCAATTCGGCGTCGGCCACGGGGCCGCTAGGTCCGGTCCGCACAAGGCACAGATGAACGCGTTCGCCAAAGAAACCCTCCCGATCAGCCTCGAAGAGGAGATGCGGCATTCCTACCTCGATTACGCCATGAGCGTGATCGTCGGCCGCGCCCTCCCGGACGTCCGCGACGGACTCAAGCCGGTCCATCGACGCGTGCTGTTTGCCATGCACGAGCTGAGCAACGACTGGAACAAGGCCTACAAGAAGTCGGCCCGCATCGTCGGCGACGTGATCGGCAAGTACCATCCGCACGGCGATACCGCCGTATACGACACCATCGTGCGCATGGCGCAGGACTTCAGCCTGCGCTACATGCTGGTTGATGGGCAGGGCAACTTCGGGTCGGTCGACGGCGACAACGCGGCGGCGATGCGCTATACCGAAGTGCGCATGGCGCGCATCGGCCACGAATTGCTCACCGACATCGACAAGGAAACCGTCGATTTCGGACCCAACTACGACGGCTCGGAGCAGGAGCCGCTGATCCTCCCGGCGCGCATCCCCAACCTGCTGATCAACGGTTCGTCGGGTATCGCCGTCGGCATGGCGACCAACATTCCGCCGCACAACCTCGGCGAAGTCGTCGACGCGTGCCTGGCGCTGCTGGCCAATCCGGAACTGACGATCGATGATCTCATCGACATCGTGCCGGCGCCGGATTTCCCGACGGCCGGCCTGATCTACGGCGTCTCGGGCGTTCGGGACGGCTACCGGACCGGGCGCGGCCGGGTCATCATGCGCGCCCGCACGCACATCGAGGATCTGCCCAGCGGTCGGCAGGCGATCGTGGTCGACGAGCTGCCCTACCAGGTCAACAAGAAGACGCTGCAGGAAAAGATCGCCGAACTGGTCAACGAAAAGCGGATCGACGGCATCGCCCACATCCAGGACGAATCCGACAAGTCCGGCATGCGTCTGGTGATCGAACTCAAGCGCGGCGAAGTCGCCGAGGTGGTGCTCAATCACCTCTACAAGCAGACGCAATTGCAGGACACGTTCGGCATGAACATGGTGGCGCTGGTCGACGGCCGGCCCCGCCTGCTCGACCTCAAGGAAATGCTGGCAGCCTTCCTGGCGCACCGTCGCGAGGTCGTCACGCGGCGGACGGTGTTCGAGCTGCGCAAGGCACGCGAACGCGGACACGTGCTCGAAGGCCTGGCGGTGGCGCTGTCCAACGTGGACGAGATCATCGCGCTGATCAAGGCCGCGGCAACGCCCGCCGACGCCAAGCGCGGTTTGATGGAACGCATCTGGCGGTCGGCGCTGGTCGAGGAAATGCTGGCGCGGGCGGATGTCGCCGGCTCGCGGCCGGACGGCCTGACCGCCGAGTTTGGACTGGGGCCGGCGGGTTACCGCCTGTCCGACACCCAGGCGCAGGCCATTCTGGAACTTCGCCTGCAGCGGCTGACCGGTCTGGAGCAGGACAAGATCGTCACCGAGTATCGGGAGGTCATGGCGCAGATCGCCGACCTGCTGGACATCCTCGCCCGCCCCGAGCGCATCACGACCATCATCGGCGACGAATTGCAGGCCGTGAAGACGCAGTACGGCGATCCGCGTCGGTCGGAGATCGTCATCAATACGGCGGACATCGGCCTCGAAGACCTGATTGCCCGCGAGGACATGGTGGTCACGCTGTCGCACTCGGGCTACATCAAGCGCCAGCCCCTCGCCGACTACCGCGCCCAGCGGCGCGGCGGACGTGGCAAGCAGGCCGCGGCGATCAAGGACGATGATTTCGTCGATCGGCTGTTCATCGCCAACACGCACGACTTCCTGCTGTGCTTCTCGAATCGCGGTCGGGTCTATTGGCTCAAGGTCTATGAGACGCCGGAGGGCACGCGGGTTTCGCGCGGCAAGCCAATCATCAACCTCTTCCCGCTGGAAGCCGGCGAGAAGATCACTGCCGTGCTGCCCACCGCGACATTCGACGAGGAACACTACATCTTCATGGCAACCGCCATGGGTACCGTCAAGAAGACGGCGCTCACGGCCTTCGCCAACCCGCGCAAGGCCGGCATCATCGCCGTGGGGCTCGACGAAGGCGATCACCTGATCGGCGTGGCCATCACCAACGGCCAATGCGACGTGATGCTGTTTTCCGATGCCGGCAAGGCCGTCCGCTTCGATGAAGACGACGTGCGCCCGATGGGACGCGAAGCGCGCGGCGTGCGCGGCATGGCGCTGGAGGATGGGCAACGCGTGATTTCCATGCTGGTCGCGGAAAGCGAGGCGTATTCGGTGCTGACGGCGACGCAGAACGGCTTCGGCAAGCGCACCGGCATCGCGGAATACACCCGCCACGGGCGCGGCACCAAGGGCATGATTGCCATCCAGACCTCCGAGCGCAACGGCAATGTCGTCGGCGCGGTGCTGGTCGGGCAGGGCGATACGCGCGAGGAAGTGATGCTGATTTCAACGGGCGGCGTTTTGATCCGCACGCGCGTGGCCGACATCCGCGAGATGGGCCGGTCGACGCAAGGGGTCACGCTGATCAATCTCGACCAGGGTGAGTTGCTCGCCGGCATCGAGGTCGTCGTCGAAGCCGATGAGGAAGCGCTGGGCGATATCGGCGCCGAAGATGCACCGGCGGACGGGCCGACCGATCCCGCCTGACGCTGGCCATGAGCGAACGCGAACCCGCCGGCGGGTCTGCCGATGAAGCTGCCGAACTGGCAACGCTGCGGCGGGATATCGACGCAATCGACGACGAGCTGCTGCGCCTGATGAATGCGCGGGCCGGGCTCGCGCATCGCATCGGCGAAATCAAGCAGGGCAACCTCTACAGGCCTGAACGCGAAGCACAAGTCTTGCGCCGGCTGGCCGAACAGAACGACGGACCGTTGCCCGTCGAGGCGGTGCAACGCATCGCGCGTGAAGTCATGTCCGCCTGCCTCGCGCTGGAGCAGCCGCTGCGGATCGCGTTTCTCGGTCCGGCCGGCACGTTCTCGGAAAGCGCCGCGCGCAAGCATTTTGGCAGCGCCCCGACGCTCACGCCCTGTGCGGCGATCGACGATGCCTTTCGCGCCGTGGAGGCAGGGAACAGCGAGTACGCCGTCGTGCCGGTGGAAAATTCCACCGAAGGCGCGATCGGGCGCACGCTCGACCTCTTGATGAGCTCGACCGTCGAGGTCTGTGGCGAAGTCAATTTGCGCGTGCACCAGAATCTGATGGCCACCGGCATCGGCATCGACGGCATCAAGCGCGTCTATTCGCATGCCCAGTCGTTGGCGCAATGCCACGAATGGCTTGGCCGTGTCCTGCCCGAGGTCGAGCGCATTGCCGTGACCAGCAATGCCGAAGCCGCGAGGCTGGCAGCCGGCCAGGCGGGTACCGCCGCCATCGCCGGCGAAGCGGCGGCGCGACATTACGGCCTGACCGTTCTCGCCTCCAACATCGAGGATGATCCGGCGAACACGACGCGCTTTCTCGTTCTGGGCAAGCACGACGCCGGGCCTTCGGGTCGCGACAAGACTTCGCTGGTGTGCTCGGCACGCAACCGACCGGGCGCCGTCCATGAACTGCTGGCCCCGCTGGCGGCGCACGGCGTGTCGATGACCAAGTTCGAGTCGCGGCCTGCGCGCGCGTTCGGCGGCAACTTCGGCGGCGGCAAGTGGGAGTACGTCTTTTTCATCGACATCGACGGCCACCGCACCGATGACCGAGTTCTGCGCGCACTGGCCGAGCTGGGCGAGCGCGCCGGTTTCGTCAAGATCCTCGGGTCGTATCCCGCCGCACCGATCTGAGCATGGCGATTCTGGGCAGCGTTTGCGAGCATGTCGCCGGCATTTCGCCCTATGTACCGGGCAAGCCGATCACCGAGGTCGCCCGCGAACTGGGCTTGCGCGTCGGCGACATCGTCAAGCTGGCCTCGAACGAGAACCCGCTGGGCATGAGTCCGCTGGCGCGGGAGGCTGCGCTGGCGACGATCGCCGAGGGTACCGAACGTTACCCCGATCAATTCGAGCTGATTGCCAAGCTCGCGCAGCGGCTGCAGGTCGACGCGGCGCAGATCGTGCTTGGCAATGGTTCCAACGACGTCCTTGACCTGGCCGCCCGCACGTTTCTGGCGCCGGGACGCTCGGCGGTGTTCTCGCAGTACGCTTTTGCCGTTTATCCGATCGCCACGCGCTCGGCGGGCGCCGACTGCATCGTGGTTCCGGCCGTCGACTACGGCCACGACCTCGCCGCGATGCAGGCGGCAATTGTCGATCATGCTGACGATCGCACGCGCCTCGTGTGGATCGCCAATCCGAACAACCCGACGGGCACGCTGTTGGCTGCGGATGCGTTGCGCCGCTTCATCGCCGCCGTGCCATCACACGTTGCCGTCGTGCTTGACGAGGCCTACAACGAATATCTGCCTGCCGATGCGCTGGTCGATACCCTGCGCTGGATCGACGACTTCGACAACCTCGTGGTAACCCGCACGTTTTCGAAGATTTACGGGCTCGCCGGGTTGCGCGTGGGCTACGCCGTCGCATCGAAGGGCGTGGCCGGCATGATGAACCGCGTGCGGCAGCCATTCAACGTCGGCTCCGTGGCGCTCGCCGCAGCCGCCGCTGCGCTGGACGACACGGCCTTTGTCGAACACAGCCAGATGTTGAACCGTGTCGGCATGGCCGAGATGACCCGGGCTTTCGCGCAACTGGAATTGAACTGGATTCCGTCGTCCGGGAACTTCGTCTGCGTCGAGATGCCGCAAGGCGTCGACACGGCGGCCGTCAATATGGACCTGTTGCGCCAGGGCGTGATCGTGCGCCCGGTCGGCGGCTACGGCATGCCGCAACACCTGCGCGTGAGCATCGGCCGCCCCCACGAAAACGAGCGGTTCATCCACGCGCTGGGTGAGGCCGTGCGCAAGGCGTCTGGCCGCGGAACGGCATGAAGCGGATCGTCGTTTGCGGCGTCGGCTTGATCGGTGGCTCGTTCGCGCTGGCCGCCAAGCGGGCGGGTATCTGCGGTGAAGTGGTCGGCGTCGGCCGCTCGCAAGCCACGCTGGATACGGCGCTGCGCCTGGGCATCGTCGATGCCATCACGTCCGACTGGGCGAGCGCGTTGCGCGGCGCGGATCTGGTGCTGCTGGGCATGCCGGTGGGCCAGATGGCCGGGGTGATGCAGGCCATGGTGCCGCATCTCGGGCCGGACACCGTTGTGACGGATGCCGGCAGTACCAAGGCCGACGTCATTGCCGCCGCACGCGCGTGCCTGGGCGCGCATGCGGCGCGATTCGTGCCCGGTCATCCGATTGCCGGCGCCGAAAGGAGCGGGGCGGAGGCGGCGCGGGCCGATCTTTTCGATGGCAAGCGCGTCGTCCTGACGCCGCTCGACGAGAACCCGCCTACGTGCGTCGAAGCGGTCGCCGAAGCTTGGCGCGCCTGTGGCGCGCGCGTATCGCAATTGTCCGGCGCGGAACACGATCGCGTGTTCGCGGCGGTGAGTCATTTGCCGCATCTGCTGGCCTTCGCGCTGGTGCACGAATTCGCCGGGCGCGCCAACGCCGATCAGCTGTTCGGTTTCGCGGCCAGCGGCTTTCGCGATTTCACGCGCATCGCCAGCAGCCATCCGGAAATGTGGCGCGACATCTGCATCGCCAACCGCCATGCCTTGCTCGGCGAACTCGACGCCTACATGGCCGAGTTGATGCGTGCCCGCGTGCTGCTGGCCGGCGCGGACGCCGAGGGCCTGGCCGAGATGTTCGATCTCGCCCGCACGCGTCGCGACGCCTGGCTCGCGTCGCTCGATACGCCATGAACTCGCTGCGCATTCCACCGCTGGGCCGCGCCATGGGCACCGTGCGCCTGCCCGGATCGAAGAGCATCTCCAACCGCCTGCTGCTGCTGGCCGCGTTGGCCGAAGGCACGACGGACGTCATCGATCTGCTCGATTCCGACGACACGCGCGTGATGCTCGGCGCGCTGGCGGCGCTCGGTGTGGCGGCCCTGCCGATCGGCACGAATGCCTATCGCGTGACCGGCTGCGGCGGCAAGTTCGTGCGGACGGAAGCGGACATTTTCGTCGGCAATGCCGGAACCGCAGTGCGCCCGCTGACGGCAGCGCTGGCAGTGGCCGGCGGCCACTTCAGGCTCTTCGGCGTGCCGCGCATGCATGAGCGCCCGATCGGCGATCTGGTGGACGGCCTGCGGCAGATCGGCGCCGATGTGCGTTACGAAGCGAACGAGGGCTTCCCGCCGCTCGTCATCGCGCCGGCGACGATCCGCGTGCCGGACGTGATCCGCATGCGTGGCGACGTGTCGTCGCAGTTCCTCACCGCGATGCTGATGGCCTTGCCGCTGACCGGGCAGGCGACCACCGTCGAGATGACGACGGAGCTGACCTCCAAGCCCTATGTCGATATCACCCTGCGGCTGATGGCACGCTTTGGCGTGCAGGTCGAGCGCGAGGGCTGGCAGCGATTCCGGCTGGCCGCGGGCTGCACCTACCGTTCGCCCGGTCGCGTTTTCGTCGAGGGGGATGCCTCGTCGGCGTCGTACTTCCTGGCAGCCGGCGCCATCGGCGGCGGGCCGGTGCGCGTCGAGGGCGTCGGTCGCGACAGCATCCAGGGCGATGTGCGTTTCGCCGAGGCGCTCGCATCGCTCGGCGCGCGCATCACATGGGGCGACAACTGGATCGAGGCCAGCGCCCCCGAACAAGGCCGCCTGCGGGCATTCGACCTCGATCTGAACCATATTCCCGATGCCGCGATGACGCTGGCGGTGCTGGCGCTGTTTGCCGACGGGCCGTGCCGCCTGCGCAATATCGCGTCGTGGCGCGTCAAGGAAACCGACCGCATCGACGCCATGGCGACCGAGCTGCGCAAGCTGGGCGCGACGGTGGAAGCCGGCGCCGACTACATCGCCGTGTCACCACCACTGTGTTTTCACGGCGATGCACGGATTGCCACCTATGACGACCATCGCATGGCGATGTGCTTCTCGCTGGCCGCGTTCGGCGGCGTGCCGGTGGTCATCGAGGACCCGGAGTGTGTCGGCAAGACCTTCCCTGAATATTTCGAGGCATTCGCCGAAATCGCCGCGCCGGTCATCGCCATCGACGGCCCTTCGGCCTCCGGCAAGGGCACCGTTGCCGAACGCGTTGCCGCGCAACTGGGCTGGCACTACCTCGACAGCGGCGCCCTCTACCGGCTGGTGGCCCTGGCCGCGGTCCGGGCGGGCATCTCGCTCGACGACGAGGCGCGCGTCGCGCAACTCGCCAGCGGCCTGCCGGCCCGCTTCGCCGATGGTCGCATCCGCCTTGGCGACGACGATGTGACGGACGCCATCCGCGACGAGGCCATCTCGGCGGGCGCATCGCGCGTGGCGGCCCTGCCGGGCGTGCGCGAGGCCTTGCTGGCGCGCCAGCGCGCCTACCGGCGCTTCCCGGGCCTGGTCGCCGACGGCCGCGACATGGGCTCGGTGGTGTTTGCGCAGGCCTTGGCCAAGGTGTTCCTCACGGCGAGCGCCGAAGCGCGCGCACAAAGGCGCCATAAGCAGTTGATCGCAAAGGGGGTTGCTGCTAACATGCACGCCCTTTTGGCCGAATTGCAGGCGCGTGACGCCCGCGATGCCACGCGTAGCGTGGCGCCGCTGCGTCAATGTCCCGATGCCAGCGTGGTGGATACCACCTTGCTCGACATCGACGCCGCAGTTGACGCCGTCATGGAAGTCGTCCGCAAGGCCGGCCCCGGCGGCGGTTTGGCCGCCAGGGCTTGATTCATCGCAGTACCGCAGTACCGCAGCAGGCAGCACCCGGTGTCGCGCGGACCGCCCGGTCCCGCGGCGAATGTGAACCCACCCGACGCCTCACGGCGCGGTCATCATCCGAAGGTCCCTCCCTCTATGTCCACCACTGCAACTGCCGACATTTCCAGCGGCTCGTCCATGGAAAGCTTCGCCGCCCTCTTCGAGGAAAGCCTGTCGCGCCAGGAAATGCGCGCCGGTGAAGTCATCACGGCAGAAATCGTCCGCATCGATCAGAACTTCGTCGTCGTCAACGCCGGCCTCAAGTCCGAGAGCATGATTCCCGTCGAGGAATTCAACAACGACCGCGGCGAACTCGAAGCCAAGGTCGGCGACTTCGTCCTCGTCGCCATCGAAATGCTCGAAGACGGCTACGGCGCCACGCGCCTGTCGCGCGACAAGGCCAAGCGCATCGCCGCCTGGAACGACCTCGACAAGGCGCTCACCGACCAGATCCTCGTCAAGGGCGTCGTCACCGGCAAGGTCAAGGGCGGCCTGACCGTCATGACCAACGGCATCCGCGCCTTCCTGCCCGGTTCGCTCGTCGATACCCGTCCGGTCAAGGACACCACGCCGTTCGAAGGCAAGGAATTCGAATTCAAGGTCATCAAGCTCGACCGCAAGCGCAACAACGTCGTCGTTTCGCGCCGCGCCGTGCTCGAAGCCAGCATGGGCGAAGAGCGCCAGAAGCTGCTCGAGAACCTGCAGGAAGGCACGATCGTCAAGGGTCTGGTCAAGAACATCACCGACTACGGCGCATTCGTCGACCTCGGCGGCATCGACGGCCTGCTGCACATCACCGATCTGGCCTGGCGCCGCGTGCGTCACCCGAGCGAAGTGCTCAACGTCGGTGACGAGGTCACCGCCAAGGTGCTCAAGTTCGACCAGGAAAAGAACCGCGTCAGCCTGGGCATGAAGCAGCTCGGCGAGGACCCGTGGGTGGGCATCGGCCGCCGCTATCCGCAGGGCACGCGCCTGTTCGGCAAGGTCACCAACCTGACCGACTACGGCGCATTCGTCGAAATCGAGCAGGGCATCGAGGGCCTGGTGCACGTCTCGGAAATGGACTGGACCAACAAGAACATCCATCCGACCAAGGTCGTCCAGCTCGGCGACGAAGTCGAGGTGATGATCCTCGAGATTGACGAAGACCGTCGCCGCATTTCGCTGGGCATGAAGCAGTGCATGGCGAACCCGTGGGACGATTTCGCGATGAACCACAAGAAGGGCGACAAGGTCAAGGGTGCCATCAAGTCGATCACCGACTTCGGCGTCTTCATCGGCCTGCCCGGCGGCATCGACGGTCTGGTGCATCTGTCCGACCTGTCGTGGACGTCCTCGGGCGAGGATGCCAAGCAGGGCTTCAAGAAGGGTGACGAGGTCGAGGCCGTGGTGCTGTCCATCGACGTCGAAAAGGAGCGCATCTCGCTGGGCATCAAGCAGCTCGACGGCGATCCCTTTACCAGCTTCATCGCCACGCACGACAAGAACAGCCTCGTCGATGGCACGGTCAAGACCGTCGATGCCAAGGGCGCGGTGATCGATCTGGGCGCCGATGTCGAAGGCTACCTGCGCGTGTCCGAGTTCTCGCGCGAGCGCATCGAAGACCTGTCGCAGCAGATCAAGGTCGGCGACAAGATCGAAACCATGATCATCAACGTCGACCGCAAAACGCGTTCGATCAGTCTGTCCGTCAAGGCCAAGGATCAGGCCGAGCAGAATCAGGCGATGCAGAAGCTCGCCACCGACAGCTCGGCCAGCAGCGGCACCACGAACCTCGGTGCGCTGCTCAAGGCCAAGATGAACCAGAACTGACGGCGACCCGCGCATGACCAAGTCGGAGCTCATCGAGCGCCTGGCCGCCCGTTTCCCGCAACTGGCGGCGAAAGACGCCGAGTTCGCGGTGAAGATGGTGCTCGATGCGATGTCCGCGGCACTTGTGCGCGGCGATCGCATCGAGATCCGCGGCTTCGGCAGCTTTGCGTTGAACTATCGTCCGCCACGCGTCGGGCGCAACCCCAAGTCGGGCGAGAAGGTTCAGGTACCCGAGAAGTACGTACCGCACTTCAAGGCCGGCAAGGAGCTGCGCGAGAGAGTCGACTACACGGCCTGACCGGCCGTGGCGCCAAATGGAAACGGCACCCCTCGGGGTGCCGTTTTTCTTGGTGCCGGAGGCAAGACGTTCGCGATGCGCCGTGCCACCATCACTGTAGTTTGATACCTGGCGCTTCAGCCGCCGATATACGACATCTCGATCTTCTTGACCGGCGCGATACCCTGCTGGCGCAGCTCGGAGTAGCGATCGCCGCGCGCGGCCCACACATCGCCGATGCGCGCCGCGAGCAGGTCATCGTCGGCGCCGCCACGCAGCAACGCACGCAAGTCGGTGCCAGTCGTGGCGAAGAGGCAGGTGTAGAGCTTGCCGTCGGTGGACAACCGCAGGCGGGTGCAAGTGCGGCAAAACGCCTGCGTCACCGAGGCGATGACGCCAATCTCGCCGGCGCCGTCGCGGTAAGCCCAGCGCTCGGCAACTTCGCCCGCGTATTGGGCATCGAGCGCGGCCAGCGGATAGGCGGCGTCGACCGTCGCGACGATGGTGCTGGCCGGCACCACGTCGTCCATCCGCCAGTTGTTGCTTGACCCGACATCCATGTATTCGATGAAGCGCAGGATGCAGCCGCTGCCGCGGAAATGCCCTGCCAGCGGCAGGATCTCGCCGTCGTTGACGCCGCGCTGGACGACGCAATTGACTTTCACCGGCGCCAGCCCGGCGGCCTGTGCAGCGGCAATGCCTTCAAGGACCTCGGCGACGCCGACATCGGCATCGTTCATGCGACGGAAGATCGCATCATCGAGCGCATCCAGACTCACCGTGACGCGCGCCAGGCCCGCATCGCGCAGGCTTTTCGCATGCCTGGCGAGCAGCACGCCGTTGGTGGTCAGCGTCAGTTCGACGGGCAGGCGGGCGAGTTGCTCGATCAGGCGTTCAAGATGCTTGCGCAGCAGCGGTTCGCCGCCGGTGATACGGATCTTCGCGACACCACGATCCACAGCGGCGCGCGCGACGCGGACAATTTCCTCGAAGCTCAGCAGCTCGGCGCGGGCGAGGAACGGGTAGTCGCGCCCGAACACCGTCTTCGGCATGCAGTAGGGGCAGCGGAAATTGCAGCGGTCGGTGACCGAGATGCGCAGATCGCGCATCGAACGGCCGTGGCGGTCGGCGGAAAGTGGGCGCACCAGTGTGGGGCGACTAGGATGTCGGAGGCGGGGTTGGGAAATATACCGGCGACGCCCGGAGCACACAAGGCAGGTTCCAGCGCAGTCGCCTGCGGCGAATTTGGCGGCTCAGCGGCAGCGAATCGCTTTTTCGCAACGGTTTGCGACGACGCGCCGAAGTCTTGAACAAGCTTGACGAGCGTCAACGGCCGTATGGATAAAGTCCGCTTACATGCACGTCAATAATTTGAATGTGCGAATTCCGGTTCAACCGACCCCCAAGGAGCCTGCAATGACCGTCACCAACAGGAACACTACCGGTAGCCGAATTCCCTCCCGCGCAACGCAGTTGGGCGCGGGAATCGCGATGGGCATCGCGCTGGCGTTCGCGCCCCTGGCGCAAGCAGCGGATGTCGATGTGAAGGCCGCCAAGGCCATCATGAAGCGCAACGATTGCACGAAGTGCCACGCGCCGGACAAGACCAAGAAGGGCCCGTCGCTCGCCAAGATCTCGGCCAAGTACAAGGGCAAGGAGGCCGAAGGCGAAATGAAGATGATGAAGAACATGACGACGACCCCGATGGTCAAGCTCGAGGACGGCACCGAGCAGGAACACAAGTCCCCGGACACCAAGGACGAGGCGGAACTCAAGAACATCGTGAAGTACATCTTCACGCATTGATGCACGGGGCGCATTCGCGCCCTGTCTTTTTTGTCAGCAACGGGAGTCAACATGCGATTTCGACATTTCACCGCCATCCTCGGGTTGGCGGCCGCAATGCTCCTCGGCAGCGGCGCACAGGCGGCTGCGGACGGCAAGGATCTGGTGCTCAAGGGCGACGCCAAATGCACCATCTGCCACGATGAAGCAGACGCGCCCGAACGCCTGCGCGTCGGGCGGACGAAGCACGGCACGCGCGCGGACGGCCGCACGCCAACCTGCACGAGTTGCCACGGCGCCAGCGAAAAGCATGCTTCGTACGAAGGCAAGGAAAAGCCGCCGCTGTCCGACATCAACTTCTCGAAGAAGAGCCTGGCCTCTCCGGCCGAGCGCAATGGCGCTTGCCGGACCTGCCACCAGGGCGGCAAGCACATCAACTGGGAAGCCAGCAGCCACGCCACGAACGACGTGACCTGCGCCTCCTGCCATACGGTGCACGGTGCCCACGACAAGGCGCGCGACACGAAGTCGCAGACCGAAGTCTGCTTCACCTGCCACAAGGAACAGCGCGCGCAGTTGAACCGGCCGTCGCATCACCCGGTGCCGGAAGGCAAGATGGCCTGCTCGTCATGCCACAACGTGCACGGCGACAATCCGAAGCAGCTCGTCCGCTCGACGACCAACGACACCTGCTACGACTGCCACATGGAGAAACGTGGCCCCTTCGTGCATAACCACCAGCCGGTCTCCGAGGATTGCGGCATCTGCCATCAGCCGCACGGCACCACGGCCGAAAACCTGCTCAAGGTCCGCCAGCCGTTCCTCTGCCAGGAATGCCACAGCCATACCAGCCACCCCGGCCAATTGCCGACGCTGCCCGGTGCGCGCACCACCAGCACCGCATCGCTTGGCGCCATCGGGCGCGGCTGCACGAGCTGCCATACCAATATCCACGGTGGCAACAGCACGCAGAACTCGGCGACCGCCGGGCGCTTCCGTCGCTAGTCGCCAAGGGAGATGATCATGAGAACGGCAAGCAACAAACAGGTTTTCACAAGGACGATCCTTGGAGCAGCACTGACGCTGGCCTTCGGTGCGGCCTTCGCCGACGACGCGCTGATCGCGGAGTTCGCCAAGCCGATCAGCGAAGTGTCGGTGGGCATCGGCAACTGGTCCAACCCGCGGCCTCAGCTCGGCATCTACGATGGTTTCCGCGACGATGGCACCACCGGTTCGCTGGATTTCGATCTCGTCCGCCGCAATGACGACACCGGCACCTGGCTGACCTTGGGCGGTCATCTGGGCAAGGACGATCCGTGGCTGACCGGCGGCATCGAGCGCCAGGGAGGCTACCGCGCATTGTTCCGGTATCAGGAACTCACGCGCGACAATCCGTATCGCTTCTTCACGGCCACGACAGGCGCGGGCACCACGACGGCAGTGACGCCGGCACCCTCCGCGGCGGCATCCGCACTGGCCGGCATGGACATCGCCACGCGTCGCAAGGGGCTGGGCTTCGAGCTGTCCAAGTTCGTCATGCCGGACCTCGAATTCGTCATCAACCTCAAGGACGAGCGCAAGGATGGCAAGCGCCTGTGGGGACGCGGTGGTGCGCCCGAGTTCGCACTCGAGCCGATCGACTTCCGCACCCGCCAGATCGAGCTGATGCTCAACCATACCGGCAAGCAGTTCCAGATGACGGGCGGATACATCGGCAGCCGCTTCGAAAACGCCAACCGTCTGGTGACCACCTCCTTGTCGACCGGCGCCGCGAACTCGTTCTATTACCTGTCGCTGCCCATGGACAACGAGGCGCACCAGTGGTTCGTTACCGGCGGCTACAGCCTGTCGCCGACCACCCGCGCGACCTTCAAGCTCGAGCGCAGCACGGCGACGCAGGATGAACACCTGCCGACGGCGGACATTCCCGGCCTGGCCAACGCATCGGCGCCGGACAGCATCGACGGCAAGATCGAGACCATGCTGTATCAGGTCGGCCTGACGGCAAGGCCGACCAAGGACTTGTCCTTGACGGCGAACCTGCGCTACCGCGACGAAGAAGACAAGACGCCCGTGCGGCAGATCGTCTTCGGCAGCGCCTCGGTGCACAACACGCCGTACAGCTACGAGTTGCTCACCGGCAAGGTCGATGCGACGTACCGGCTCACGAGCGATACCAAGCTCTCGGGCAGCATCGAGGTCAAGAATCAGGATCGCTCGATTCCGGTGGGCGACCTCGACGCCAGCGGCCTCGACGAAGAGCGCTACGTGCCGTTCCGCACCAGTCTCGACGAGACCACCTACGCGCTGAAACTGCGCCGCTCTCTTACCGACACGTGGTCCGGATCGCTGACCTGGGCGCATGCCGAGCGCGATGGCAGCGCGTATTCCCATACGCACCACGCCATCAACATCAACCCGATCCACATCTCCGATCGCGAGCGTGACCGCGTCCGGCTCGGCCTCGAGTGGCTGCCGACGAAGGCGCTGTCCTTGCAGGTGAACTACGAATCGGCGCGGGATTCGTATCCGCACGACGAACACACGCGGTATGGCGTGCGCAAGGGTTCCGCCGAGTTGCTTTCGCTCGACGCCGATCTGGCCATCAGCGAGGAATCCAGCCTGACGGCCTGGTATTCGAGCGATCGTGCCAAGGCCACGCAGCTCAATGCGCGCTTCAACCGCACGACCGAAGTGCTGGAAGCGGAATTCCTCACGCATCTGCGCGACGAAGGTGATTCGTTCGGCATCGGCTATCGCCGCACCATGAGCGAAAACCTGCGCTTTGGCATGGACGCGCAATGGACGCAGACGCAATCCCAGTACCCGATGGATGTCACGCTGGTCGGCAACGTCGTCGGTTTCGCGTCCGGCACGTTCCCGCTGCCGAACATCGAGAACAAGTTCAAGACGCTGAAGCTGTTCGCCGAATACGCGCTGAACAAGAACGCCGACCTGCGCGTCGACCTGATCCACGAGGACTGGCGGACTGACGACTGGACGTGGTTCTTCGCCGACGGCTCGCCATTCACCTACGGCGCAGCCACCGGCAACGCGGCCAGCGACGGGTCGCGCGTAGTGGCCGACCCCGAGCAGAAATCCACGTTCATCGGCCTGCGCTATATCGTCAGGTTCCAGTGACGCAGTAGTGGCATCATTCCGCGGGCGGCGCAGGCCGCCCGCGTTTCGTGCGGAATCCGGTTTCGACGTGGAGCAACAGGCAGATGGGAAGAAATATCAAGGAAATCGGCTGGTTTCTGCTCTCGCCGTTCATCGCGGTGGGCTATGCAGTGACGCTGCCGCTGTTCGTGCCGGGGATCCTGCTCAGATTGTTCCGCGAAGGCGAGCCACCCAATGATGATTGACCACCTGCGCGCGGTGCTGCGGCGGGCGTTTGCTGCCGCCATGGTCATCACGGCGACGCTGGCCTGCGGCCAGGGCGCCATTGCCGCCGACGACGTCGAATTGTCCGAGGACGACGCGGCCTGCCAGAAGTGCCACGAGAAGCCGGGGCTGAACCGGAAGCTCGACAATGGCGATATCCAGTCGCTGCACATCTCGACGCACGATTTCCTTGCCTCGATGCACAAGGAAACGAGCTGCGAGGATTGCCACGACGACATCGACGAAGACAACCACGGCAAGGTCAAGAAGCCGATCCGCAGCAAGCGTGAGTACGACCGCAGTTACCTCGGCAGTTGCAAGGTGTGCCACGAAAAGAACCAGGCGAAATTCGACGACAGCCTGCATGCGCGCATGGTCCGCGGCGGTGCCGACGACGCCCCGCTGTGTACCGATTGCCACGAATCACATACCCTCAAGTCGGTAAAGATCCTGACGCCGGTCGAAGCCGTGCCGTGCAAGCAATGCCACGAAAAGGTGTTCGACGCCTATCGCCACGACGTGCACGGCCTGCTGCGCGCCAAGAAGGGCGACAAGGCGCCGATCTGCAAGGACTGCCACCGCACGCACGACATCCAGGTCGCCGCCAGCGATAGCGGCATCCGCGACTCGTGCCTGAAATGCCACGAGGACGCCAACGCCAAGCACAAGGATTGGCTGCCCAACGCGGCGCGGCATTTCGAGACCATTTCATGCGCCGTCTGTCATGCCCCGAACGCCAAGCGGCAGGTCAATCTGCGCCTGTTCGATGCCAAGTCGAACACGCGGCTGGCATCCACGGAAACTGCCGGCGTACCGCAGTTCGACCTGCTGACCTGGGTGGCGGACGAAAAGGGCGCCGGCCTCGACCAGCGCGCCGTGCATGGGCTGCTGCGCGACCTCACCGCCGAGCATCCGGACAAGAAGCTGGTGTTGCGCGGCCTGCTCGAAGTGCAGGATGGCATCGACTCGCACACGCTGGCCAAGAAGGAGGATTCGATCCGCGACTGCAAGACCTGCCATGCCGCCGGCTCGGAGCCGTTCCAGCGCGTCACCATGACCATGATCGATGCGTCGGGCCGGCCGATGCGTCACGGCGTGCAGAAGGATGTCCTCAGCTCCCTGCTGGCGACCCAGTCGATCCGCGGCTTCTACGCCATCGGCAGCACGCGGATCAAGCTGCTCGACTACGCGCTGGTGATGTTGGTGACGGGCACGCTGGGCGGCGTCGGCGCCCACTGGCTGGTCCGCTTCGCCATGCGCGGCTACCGCCAGCGGCGCAAGGCCCGCGAAGCCGCAATGCGCAACGGATCGGCTGCCGCCGAGCCAGCAGCCGATCGCACAAGGAGCTGATGATGCAACGCCTTTATGTCCATCCGCTGCCCGTGCGCATCTGGCACTGGATCAACGCCGCCGGCTTCCTGCTGCTCATCGCCACGGGAGTGCAAATCCGCTACCAGGACCTCTTCTCGGTGATCTCGTTCAAGAACGCGGTCGAGTGGCACAACTGGATCGGCTTCGTGCTGATCGGCAACTATTTCATCTGGTTCATCTACTACCTGACCAGCGACCGGCGCAAGGTGTATCTGGCCGAACGCAACCCGAAGCAGTATTTCCTCGATGCGGCGCGGCAGATCAAGTTCTATGCGTGGGGCATCTTCGTCGGCGATCCCAATCCGCACAAGATCACCGTGTATCGCAAGTTCAACGCGCTGCAGATCATGATGTACCAGATGATCATGGGCCTGCTGGTGCCGCTGCTCTTCATCAGCGGCATCCTGCTGTGGGATCTGGAACGCTTCGGCGGCATCGTCGAGATGCTCGGCGGCGTGCGCATCGTCGATACCGTGCATGTGCTGCTGTTCATCTTCTTCAGCAGCTTCATCATCTCGCACGTGTATCTGGTCACGCTGGGCCACACGACGATGGCGCACATCCGCGCGATGTTCGACGGCCACGAGGAAGTCGCCGACGACCCCGCACCGTCGCGCTCCGACGCCTAGCCGCTAGGCACGCGTGCCTAGCGCCGGGGCCGGGTCTCGAACCCCTGGCACGGCATCCCCGACGCCTCGATCACATCCAGATGCGGCAGCCGCCGGCTCTTGATGCCGAGCAGCCGGCAGCCGTAAGGAAACTCCCGTTCGTGGGTGATGAAGTAGTGCGCGCACGCCGTGCAGTGCGGCGCGCCGGCGCGCGCCCGCGCGGGCGGGGCGGCCGGCCGGTCCTTCAATGGATTTCCCGCGTTTCCAGGAAGGTGATGTCGGGGTGGCGTTCCTGCGTCATCTGCAGGTTGACGCGATTGGGCGCCAGATAGACGTAATCGCCCGCGCCATCGAGTGCGACATTGGCGCCGGCACGGTCGGCGAGCACCTGGATGTCGGCGTCCTTGCCGCGCAGCCAGCGCGCCGTGGCGATGCTGCACGACTCGAACACGCAGTCGACGCCGTATTCGAATTCCAGCCGGTGCGCGACCACGTCGAACTGCAGCGTGCCGACGGCGCCGAGGATCAGGTCGTTGCCGAACAGCGGCTTGAACAACTGCGTCGCGCCTTCTTCGGCGAGCTGCTGCAGGCCCTTTTGCAACTGCTTCATCTTCATCGGATTGCGGATCTGTGCGCGGCGGAAGTGCTCCGGCGCAAAGCACGGAATGCCGGTGAACTTGAGGTCCTCGCCCTCGGTGAAGGTATCGCCGAGCAGCACCGTGCCGTGGTTGGGGATGCCGATGATGTCGCCGGGCCAGGCTTCGTCCGTGGTGTTGCGGTCCTGCGCCATGAACGTGATGGCATTGTTCACCGCCAGCGTCTTGCCGGTCGACAACTGCTTGAGCTTGATGCCGCGCTCGAACTTGCCGGCGCACACGCGTACGAAGGCGATGCGGTCGCGGTGCTTCGGGTCCATGTTGGCCTGGATCTTGAACACGAAGCCGGAGAACTTCGTCTCGCCCGGCGCCACTTCGCGCGACTCGGTGGCGCGCGGCTGCGGTGGCGGCGAGAGGTCGACAACGGCATCGAGCAGGGCTTCGACGCCGAAATTGTTC
Organism: Rhodocyclaceae bacterium; assembly: GCA_044230495.1. Classification (GTDB taxonomy): domain Bacteria; phylum Pseudomonadota; class Gammaproteobacteria; order Burkholderiales; family Rhodocyclaceae; genus JADJEF01. The sequence continues at coordinate 3,493 of JBGARB010000027.1, read as the reverse complement.
ACCGCCGAGCCGAAAAACACCGGCGTTTGCCGGCCGGCCAGGTAGGCCGCGCGGTCGAAGGTGTGCGAGGCGCCGCGCACCAGCTCGATGTCGGTGCGCAGTTCCGTCGCCTGCGTGCCGATCAGCTCGTCGAGGCGCGGATTGTCCAGCCCCTCGATGATCTCGGAGGTGCCCTTCTCGGCCTGCGGGTCGAAGAAGTAGATGATGTCTTCGTACAGGTGATAGACGCCGCGAAAGCGCTTGCCGGCGCCGATCGGCCAGGTCATCGGCGCGCACTGGATCTGCAGCACGTCCTCGATTTCGTCGAGCAGGTCGATCGGCTCGCGGCCCTCGCGGTCGAGCTTGTTGATGAAGGTGACGATCGGCGTATCGCGCAGGCGGCATACGCCCAGCAGCTTGATGGTCTGCGCCTCGACGCCATTCACCGAATCGATCACCATCGTTGCCGAATCGACCGCCGTCAACGTCCGGTAGGTGTCCTCGGAGAAGTCCTCGTGGCCCGGCGTGTCGAGCAGATTGATGATGCATTCGCGGTAGGGGAACTGCATCACCGAGCTGGTGACCGAGATGCCGCGCTGCTTCTCCAGCTCCATCCAGTCCGATGTCGCGTGACGCGCGGCCTTGCGCGCGCGCACTTCGCCGGCCACCTGGATGGCGCCGCCGAACCACAGCAGCTTCTCGGTCAGCGTGGTCTTGCCGGCGTCGGGGTGCGAGATGATCGCGAAGGTGCGGCGGCGCGCCATTTCGTTGGCGACTTCTTTTTCGGTGGCGGGCACGGCAAATGCTCGTGGATGCGGAAGGTCGCGGATTATAAGGACCCGGCCAAACTACAGTCGTGGCGGGACGGCGCCAAGGCGCGGCGCGCGGCTTACGAGCTGCACGAGAGCATCGAGCAGCCGGGCTTGTGGCGCGCCCAGTCCGGGCGCATTGCCGCGAAATGCGCGCGGCCGGGCTGGTCGTCGAAGGGACGGCGCATCACGTCGAGCAGCTCGCCAATGCCGGCGAAGTCGCCGGCCTCGGCACGGTCTATCGCCATCTGCGCGAGATAGTTGCGCAGCACATAGCGCGGATTGGCGGCGCGCATGCGCGCGCGCCGCGCCGCCACGCCTGGCAGATCCGCTGTGCCCGCAAGCGCCGTGTCGCCACCACTGTCGTTTGCGTATTGGCGCAACCAGTCGGCCCAGCCGGCGGCCTGCCGATCCCACCCTTCCGGGCGGTAGCTCGCTGGCGCGAGCAGCGCTGCCTGGGCGGCGATGTCGGCATCGACGTCGACATCGCACAGGCGGCGGAAGAAGTCCGTCATGTCCACCGCGCTCGATTGCAGCAGCTCGAACAGCCGCGTGAGCAGCGGATTGAAGTCCTCGCGCCAGGTCGCGAAACCGAGCTTGGCGGCATAGCGCGCGGTAAATTCGGCAGCGTAGGTATCGTCGTAGATCGTCAGGCCATCGACCAGCGGCTGCTCGCCGTCGAACAGCGGCTGCAGCGCCATGGCCAGGCGCTCGAGATTCCACGCGCCGATCTCCGGCTGGTTGCCGAAGGCGTAGCGCCGACCGTCGGCGTCGGTCGTGTTCGGTGTCCAGCCGGGATCGAAATCGTCGATCCAGCCGTAAGGGCCGTAGTCGATGGTCTGGCCGAGGATCGACATGTTGTCCGTGTTCATCACGCCATGCACGAAACCCACGGCCATCCAGCCCGCCACCATACGCGCCGTGCGCCGCGCCACCTCGTGGAACCAGATGGCGTAGCGCTGCGGATCGGTGGCGTCGATGTGCGGAAAATCGCGCGCCAGCGTGAAGTCGGCCAGTTGCCGCGTCTGCTCGACGTGCCCGCGCGCGGTGTGGATCTCGAAATGGCCGAAACGCGTGAATGATGGCGCCACGCGGCAGACGATGGCGCCGGGCTCGGCGCGCGGATGGCCGTCGTAGAACATGTCGCGCACCACCGCTTCGCCGGTGGTGACGAGGCTCAGCGCGCGCGTGGTGGGGATGCCCAGATGATGCATCGCCTCGCTGCAGAGGAATTCGCGGACCGACGAGCGCAGCACGGCGCGGCCGTCGGCGCGGCGCGAATAGGGCGTCGGCCCGGCGCCCTTGAGCTGCAGCTCCCAGCGCGCGCCGGCGGCCGTCACCAGCTCGCCGAGGCTGATCGCGCGGCCATCGCCGAGCTGCCCCGCCCAATGGCCGAACTGGTGGCCGCCATAGCAGCTCGCCCAGGTGCGCATGCCGTCGATCAGGCCGTTGCCGGCCAGCGCGGCAAGCCAGTGCGGCCCGTGCAGCTCGGCTGCCGACAGGCCCAGCGCGTCCGCCATCTCGGCGGAATGCGCGACGAGGCGCGGCGACGCCACGGGCGTGGTGGCCACCGCCGACCACATCGCGCGCTCGACGCCACGCACGAAATTGCGCGGCTCGGGGTCGGCGGGCAGCTCACGGCAGAAGCGGTTGTCGAAGGTCGGCATCGCGTGATCTTACGGGGCCGCTAGACTCTTTGCTTCACGACCACTCAATCACAAGGGGCTCTCATGCACAGCGAAATCCTGCAACCCGTCGTCGCGCTGCTGGCGTGGTCATTGGTGATCTGGGTGTGGATGTATGTCACACGCATCCCGGCGATCAACGCCATGAAGCTGCCGCTGGACCCGAACGTGCCGCCCAAGGAGCTGATGAACCGGCTGCCCGCGCACGTGCGCTGGAAGGCCGACAACTTCAACCACCTGATGGAGGCGCCGACGATGTTCTATGCCGCGGCGCTGACGCTCGCCGTGGCCGGCGCCGGCAACGGCCATGCCGCGCAGGTGGCGTGGGGCTACGTGGGCTTGCGCGTCGTGCATAGCCTCGTGCAATGCACGATCAACCACATCCCGACCCGCTTCTCGCTCTTCGCCTTGTCGACGCTGGCGCAGTTCGCACTGGTGTGGCTGGCGGTGAAGGCGGTGTTCTGAAACTACAGTGGTGGTGACACGGCGCTTGCGCGCGGGCGGGCGGCGCGCCGCGCGCTGCGATCAGTCACGGAAGGTGCGATGGGTGACCGTCGAGCCGTAGTTGCGGTTGTTGCCGGCCTCGGCGGCGTTGTTGCGCACGAATGCAGCAAACCCGATCACCGGAAGGCCGCCGTTGCCGACACTGACGTGGTTGCCGTTGATGCCGAGGGTTGCTGTGAGGAGAACCGATAGCCAACCTGCGGTGCCGACATTTTCAGTTTGGGCGTTGAGTCGATTTTCGCCGATGGAGAAAAGGCGGCCGCCATTGAAATCGACTAGGTTGGATGCGTGGCAAAGGTAGCTGGAACTCCCCGTTGGACAAGTGCCGCAATTCTGCGGCGGTCGCGGCACGACGGTTTCGCGATTGAAAAGGCTACCGTCAATCAGGTCGCAAGACTTCCCCGCCGTCTGAAATGTCTGCGAGAACGGTGCCCTGGCTGGGGAAACGCCGTCGGTGTAATGGCGTTTGGTCGGATAGGTCAGCACCCAACTCGTCATCGAACCAACGCCATCGGC
>JBGARB010000107.1:0-6933 GCA_044230495.1 Rhodocyclaceae bacterium | reverse complement strand
TGGCGGCAACGCATGTCGAGGATGCGGCACGCGCCGAAAGCGTCGCCGATGCCGGCGTTGCGCTGGCGGCCTTCCATTTGCAGCGTCAAGCCCCGGCGGGCGTGATCGCGCCGGATGTCGTCTACCGCGCCGACGGGCTGGCACGGCCATTCGAATTCGCCGGGCTGACGGCGATGATCGCGATCGCGCCTGAAGCCGCCCGCATCGACCTCAACACGGCGCCTGCCACCCTGCTGGCGGGCCTGTTCGTCGCCGTTGGCCTCGATGCCGGTGCCGCCGATGGACTCGTCGATGCAATTGCCGACTGGCGGGATGCAGACACCCTGCGTCGCCTGCAAGGCGCCGAAGCAGCCGACTATGCGGCGGCCGGGCGATTGACGCGCCCGGCCAATGCCGATTTTTAAACCACGCTCGAACTGCGCGACGTGCTGGGTGTGGATGAAGCGCTATACACGCGCCTTGCACCATTCGTCACCGTGCACTCGCGGGCGGCGACCATCGACACCACGGCGGCAGCGCGCGAAGTGCTGCTCGCCTTGCCCGGCGTCTCGCCGCAGCAGGTGGATGCCTACATCGCGCAGCGCGACGACATGCTCTCGCAAGGCTTGCCGGCACCTCCCTTCACCGCCGCACAAGCGCTGCATGCCAGCGGCACGAGCACGGCCTATCACGTCCGGGTAACGGTGGTTTTGGGCGATAATTCAACGCTTTCCAGGCACGCGGTGGTGCAGATGACCGGGAATCCGCAGACGCCCGTCGCCATCCTCGACTGGCGCGCTCCGGCCGCGCTTTCACGACCGACCGACGCCTGAACCCTGACCATGCAATGACCATGAATCCGGCCGCCGAATCTTCGCCGATCTCCCGCTTCTTCGCCTGGTGGCGAGGTGAGCTGGCCCATTTCGTTCCCGACGCCTGGCGGCGCTGGTGGCGCGGCGACAATCGCGAGATCCTGGCCCGGCTGGAACCAACGCGCGTGGTGCTGATGCGACCCGATGGCGACACGTTGCGCGAATGGGCGAGCGCCGATGGCGACGATCTGCCGACGCTGCGCGCCGAGGTCGATAAGCGGCTCGCCGCCGGCGAAACCGGCGGGTCGCGCTTCCTGGTGCTGGTCGTTGCCGGGCAGATGCTCGTGCGGCGCATCACGCTGCCGCTGGCAGTGGAAGAGAACCTCCGCCAGGCCTTGTCGTTCGAGATCGACCGCCTGACGCCCTTCAAGCCCGACCATGTGCGTTTCGATTACCGGGTGCTGGCGCGGGACGCCGCGACGCGGCAGATCACGCTGGAACTGGCCGTGATCAAGCGCACGGTGGTCGATGAAGCCATCGCGCGTGCGCATGCGCTGGGCATTCCTGCCTCTTCGGCGGCGAGCGTCGGCGAGTCGGGGCACTGCATGCGCTTCGGCGGCGATGCCGTACAGGCCGTATCAACGGGGAGATCCGGACCGCGCGCGGCGCTCGCGGCGCTGACCGCCGGCCTGCTGGTGACCTGGATCGCGCTGCCGATCTGGCAGAAGCGCGAAGCCGCCGTCGCCTTGCAGACGCCGCTGGCGGAAGCGAAGGCCGCGGCGGCGGAGGCGGCCTCGCAACGCGATGCGCTGGACAAGGCGGTGGCCGAGGCGAACTGGCTGCCCGAACGCAAATGGCAGCGACCGTCGACCTTGCGCGTCGTCGATGAGCTGACCAGACAGCTTGGCAACGACACGTTTGCCACGTTGCTCGAATTCGATGCCAATGGCGTCCAGGTGCAGGGCGAATCGGCGACGGCGACCGGGCTGGTCGAACTGCTGGAAAAGTCTCCGATGTTCAAGGACGTTGCCTTCAAGGCGCAACTGACGAAGATCCAGGGCACCGCCAACGACCGCTTCCATGTCGCCGCGGCGTTTGAAGATGGCGCGCGCCATGATCCCGCGCCCGCGCCGCCGGCAACGCCCGCGGCGGCCGCGGATGCATCGACCAAGCCGGCACCAGGCGATGCGCCAGCTGGCAAGGAGGCCAGGTCATGACGCGCCTGACACCCGCGCAATCAAGGCTCGCCGCGCTCCTGCTGCTGGTCGTTGCCCTGGCGGCGGCCGTCGCGGCTGTTGTCGTGCCGGCGTGCATGCTGCATCGGCATTACGACAAGGCGCTCGAGGATGGCCGCGACCAGTTGGCGCGCTATCGCCGTCTGCAGGCGCAGCGACCCGCCATCGACGCCGCATTGGCCGAAGTCCATGCCCGCGACGTGACCCGGCAATACCTGAAAGCCGGAACGCAAACACTGGCCGCTGCCGAGTTGCAGACCCTGGTGACCCAACTGATCGAGGCGAACGGCGGCCGCACGCAGAGCAGCCAGGTCCAGCCGGCGGACAAGGACTCCAAGGCCAGCGAACCCATCAAGGCGACGATCACAGCACAGGTGGCCGCATCGCCGGCGGCGCTGCTGGCCATCCTGCACACGCTGGAAGGTCACATGCCCTACCTGTTCGTCGATCAGCTCACTGTTCGCGCCACGCAAATCCGGCGCGCGCGCACGGCGCCGGCGGGTGCGCCGGCTGCTGCGGATGTCGATGTGCGCCTGACCATCAGTGCGTACGCCCGCCATACCCCGGAGGCGAAGCCATGAGCGCGTTGACACCGCAGCGGCTGGAAATCGCCGCTTGGCTGGCCACCTGCGCAGCGCTGGTCGCCGGCATCGGGCAACAGACGGATTGGGGGCAGCGCTGGCATCTGCCACCGCAAGAGGCGATGGCTGTCGACGGCGAATTCAAGGCGCCACCGCTCTCGACGGCGTTCGTCGTGCCGCCCACCGATCGATTCCTCGAAGTGTCCTTGCGCCCGTTGTGGCTGCCCGATCGCGCGGTGCCGCCGCCGACGACGCAGACGCAAGTGGTACAGACGCCGCTGAAGGACCGCTACATCCTCACCGGCACGATGATCACGCCCGAGGCGCGCTACGCCCACATCATCGAAAAGGCGGGCAATCGCTCGCGGACGGTCATGGAAGGTACCGAGTTGGCCAAGGACCTTTTGCTGGTGACGGTCGACGCCAACGAGGTGTTTGTCCTGCAAGGCGAACAACAGGAACGGCTGGCGATTCAGACCGGCGGCGTGGCCCCGGCAGCACCGGCACGTCGCGCGGCACCCGCGGTCAAACCCGCCGACGCGAATACGGCGCCGACGCAAGCGGCCGCTACCGCGTCGCCTCCCGACCCGTCCGGCATGCCGGCGGCCGACGCCCAGGACGCCAAACCTGCCGCAACGGCGGCAGCCGAGCCCAAGGCGAAGCGCCCGCGCATTCCCTTCCCGTGGGAAGCCCCACCGGCGGCACCGTCTGGTAACCAAAAGCAATGAACGCCTGCATGACGTCGCGATTCGCCGCAAAATGCCGCGCCTGTGCGCCGTCCCGATCCATCGACCCGAGCGTCACGTCGACCAAATGACCCGATCCTCCATGCTCTCGCATGTGCATCCCGCCGCGGCGCTGCTGTGTGTTTCGCTGCTCGCCGGATGCGCCAACTTTTCCGGTAACGAGCCCGCCAGATCGGGCGATGCCGCGTCGGTGGCGGCAGCGGCAATCGCGCCCGCGCCCGATTCGGACAAAAAGGCCGACGAGTCGAAGCCAGAGACGGCCCGCATCCACAAGGGCACCGGCGTGCTGGTCAAACCCTCGCGCCCCGAGCAGGTGGCCACCAGCCCGGCCAACATCTCGCTGAATTTCGAGGGTGCGGACGTGCGCGAGATCGCCAAGACGGTGCTCGCCGAAATCCTCAAGGAAAGCTACATCGTCGATCCGAAGGCGCAGGGCACGATCACCTTCCGTACCACGCGGCCGCTGCCCCGCGAGGCCCTGATGCCGACGCTGGAGACCATCCTGCGCATGAACGGGCTGGTCATGGTGCGCGAGAACGCGATCTTCAAGATCATGCCGGCGGCCGGCCTCAAGGGCTCGCTGTCGCCGCAACTGGGCGCGGCGAAGGGCGGCTTCTCGATGCAGGTGATTCCGCTGCAATACGTCGGCGTGCGCGAAATGGCCAAACTGCTCGAGGGGGTCGCCGCAGATCCGTCGCTGATCAGGATGGACGAAGTGCGCAACCTGCTGATCCTCGCCGGCACGCAGAACGAGATGCGCCACATGCTCGATACGATCGAGATGTTCGATGTGGACTGGATGAGCGGCATGTCGGTCGGGCTCTTCGTGCTGCAAAGCGCCGATGTCAAGACGGTGGACCAGGATCTGTCCAAGGTGTTCGGCGACAAGGCGGTGAATCCGCTCGCCGGCGTGGTCAAGCTGATCCCGATCGAGCGGCTCAATGCCTTCGTCATCATCACGCCGCAGCCGAAGTATCTCGACCAGGCCAAGCTCTGGCTGGAGCGGCTCGACCGCGTCGGCAGCACGGGCGGTGCGCGGCTGTTCGTCTATCACGTGCAGAACGGCAAGGCCGAGCACATCGCCAACCTGCTCAACCAGACCTTCGGCGGCTCGGGCGCGCAGACGCAGCAACCCGCCACGCGCAAGCCAACAGTCGCCCCCGGCCTCACCGGCACGCAATTGGGCGGCGGGCTGGCGAGCAAGCCGTCGTCCACGCTGGGCGGCAACACCGCCACGACCCAGGCCGCAGCGCAGCAGAACGCTGCGGCGACCGTGACCGGCGCGACATTGACGCTGGAAGGCGAAGGCGGCGCCGGCGACCAGATCCGCGTCGTTGCCGACCCCGAGAACAACGCGCTGCTGATCCTCGCCGCGCCCGGCGGCTACGAGAAGATCGAGGCCGCGCTGAAGAAGCTGGATGCTTCGCCGCGCCAGGTGCTGATCGAAGTGACGATCGCAGAAGTTTCGCTCAAGGACGAGCTGAAATACGGCATCGAGTGGTTGTTCACCAACGGCGCGCGACGCGGCGGCAAGCTCGATCTGGGCACGGCCGGCCTCAACGCACTGGTGCCCGGCTTTTCCTACTCGATCACCGATCTCACCGGCGACACGGTCAAGTCGGTGCTCAACATGCTCGCCAGCGACAACAACCTCAACATCCTGTCGTCGCCGCACATCATGGTCGCCGACAACCAGACGGCGAAGATCCAGGTCGGCGACAGCGTGCCCATCGCCGGCCCGCAGACCGTCGCCGGCACCGGCGTCGTGGTCAGCTCGGTGCAGTACCTCGACACCGGCGTGATCCTCTCGGTGACGCCGCGCATCAACGCCGGCGGGCTCGTCAATCTCGAGATCACGCAGGAGGTGTCCACCGCTTCCGAGACAACGACTTCGGGACTCAATTCGCCGACGATCAGCAAGCGCTCGGCACAGACCACGGTGAACGTGCAATCCGGCGAAACGATGGTGCTCGGCGGCCTGATGTCGGAGCGTTCCACCAAGGACAACGTCGGCCTGCCGTTCCTGTCGAGCATCCCGATCCTCGGCGGTGCCTTCGGCACGCAGGCGCGCAACAACTCGCGCACCGAGTTGCTGGTGATGATCACGCCGCGCGTCGCCAACAACTTCAACCAGGCCAAGGAACTGACCAACGCGCTGCGCGGCAGGATGGGCGAAGTGAAGGATCTGCTCGACTGCGGCACGCGCAATGCGCTGGGCTATTCGACGCGCGGCGGCCTGTGGTGCCTGCAGCCGGGCCGCTTCGACGGTGCGCATGATCGCGTCCCGGTCGAGTCCTATGTGCCGAGCGACGAGCCCTCGACGCTGCGGCCGGCAAAGTAGGCGCATGCGTCACCCGATCGCATTCCTTGCACGGCTCCTGCTCGTCACGCTGGCGCTCGCCGCCGGGTCGGTGCGCGGCGAGGAGCCGTTGCCGCCGGACCAGGCTTTCCGCTTTTCGGCGCGCGCGATCGACGCCTCGACCATCGAGGCCCGCTGGTAGGTCGCCGACGGCTATTACCTCTACCGCGACAAGATCAAGTTCTCGCTTACCGGCGGCACGCTGACCGTACCCGCGCTGCCGGCGGGCGAATTGCACGACGACGAGGTGTTCGGCAAGGTGGCGACGCTGCGCAAGGAACTCGTCGTGCGCCTGGCCGTCGCCGGTGCCGGCGGCGCCGTCACGCTGAAGGCGCAGTCGCAAGGCTGCTGGGATGGCGGCATCTGCTACCCGCCGCAGGACCACAAGGCCGATCTGACGATGCCGCCCGCCGCAGCCGCCTCACCGGCCGCTGCGGCAACCGGCACTGCGGCAACCGGCACCGCGGCGCCAGGCGCCGTGTCGCCACCACTGGAGTTTCAAGCCGCCGCGTCGCCGCGCGCCGCCGCCGCTTCTGCCAGCGAGGATGGGCGCATCGCTGGCCTGCTCGAAGGCGGCAGCCTGGCGCTGGTGCTGACCAGCTTCTTCGGTTTCGGCCTGCTGCTCGCCTTCACGCCGTGCATGTTCCCGATGATCCCGATCCTCTCCGGCATCATCGTGCAGCACGGCCACGCCGTCACGCATGCCCGCGCCTTCGTGCTCTCGCTCGCCTACGTGCTCGGCATGGCGCTGACCTACGCCGCCATCGGCGTCGCCGCCGGCCTTTCCGGCACGCTGCTGTCGGCCGCGCTGCAGAACGCCTGGGTGCTCGGCGCCTTTGCGCTGGTGTTCGTCGTGCTGGCGCTGTCGATGTTCGGCTTCTACGAATTGCAGCTGCCCGCCGCGCTGCAAAGCCGCATCTCGAACGTCGCCAATGCGCAGGGCGGTTCGCTGCCGGCCATCGCCCTGATGGGCGCGCTGTCGGCGCTGATCGTCGGCCCCTGCGTGGCGGCGCCGCTGGCCGGCGCGCTGCTCTACATCGCCCAGACGCGGGACGCGGCGCTGGGCGGCGCGGCGCTGTTCGCCATGGCGCTGGGCATGGGCGCCCCGCTGATCGTGGTGGGCGTGTTTTCCCGTTCGCTGCTGCCCAAGGTCGGCCCCTGGATGGAAGCCGTCAAGAAATTCTTCGGCGTGCTGCTGCTGGCGACGGCGCTGTGGCTGGT
>JBGARB010000026.1:0-31231 GCA_044230495.1 Rhodocyclaceae bacterium | reverse complement strand
AGGCCGCAGGCCATGACCTTTGCGCCCGCGCTTCGCCTGCGCAGCGGCGCCTCGCTTGCCGACTACACGCTGGTCTACGAAACCTACGGCACGCTCGACGCCGCGCGCAGCAACGCGGTGCTCGTCTGCCATGCGCTGAACGCCTCGCACCACGTCGCGGGCACCTACGCCGGCGAAGTGAAGAGCGAGGGCTGGTGGGACAACCTCGTCGGCCCCGGCAAGCCGCTCGACACCGACCGCTTCTTCGTCATCGGCGTCAACAATCTCGGCTCGTGCTTCGGTTCGAGCGGACCGACGACGACGAATCCCGCGACCGGCCGCGTCTACGGCGCCGACTTCCCGGTTGTCACGGTGGAAGACTGGGTCGATGCGCAGGCCCGGCTGCTCGACGCGCTCGGCATAGACCGCCTCGCGGCGGTGATCGGTGGCAGCCTCGGCGGCATGCAGGCGCTCGACTGGGCGTTGCGCCACCCGGCGCGGCTCGCCCATTGCATCGCGATCGCGACCGCGCCGAACCTGACGGCGCAGAACATCGCGTTCAACGAAGTCGCGCGCCGCGCGATCGTGACCGACCCCGACTTTCACGGCGGCCACTACCGCGAGCACGGCACGCTGCCGCGGCGCGGCCTGCGCGTCGCGCGCATGATCGGCCACATCACCTATCTGAGCGGCGACGCGATGGAGTCGAAGTTCGGCCGCGAGTTGAAGAGCGATACGCTCGGCTACACGACGCAGGACATCGAGTTCCAGATCGAAGGCTATCTGCGCCACCAGGGCGACAAGTTCAGCGAGTACTTCGATGCCAACACCTATCTGCTGATCACGCGCGCGCTCGACTACTTCGACCCGGCGCGCGAGCACGGCGGCGACCTGGCGCGTGCCTTCGCCGGCGCGACCTGCAAGTTCCAGCTCGTCAGCTTCACGACCGACTGGCGCTTTTCGCCGGCGCGCTCGCGCGAGATCGTGAACGCGCTGGTCGCCAACGGCCAGGATGTCGCCTACGGCGAGATCGATTCGCCGCACGGACACGACTCCTTCCTGATGGCCGACGCGCGTTACCACGCGCTGATGAGCGCCTATCTTTCGCGGGTGACGACATGAACACCCTGGCCGGTGCGCGCGCCGATTTCGATGTCATCGCCAGCTGGGTCCAGCCGGGCGAGCGCGTGCTCGACCTGGGCTGCGGCGACGGCACCCTGCTGCGCCGGCTGATCGACGAACGCGGTGCGCGCGGCTACGGCATCGAGCTCGAGCACGAGGGCGTCCTGGCGGCGGTGAACAACGGCATCAATGTCATCCAGTCCGATCTGGAACAAGGGCTGGCCGGCTTCGGCGACGCCACCTTCGACCATGTCGTGCTGTCGCGCACGCTGCAGACCGTGCGTCACACCGAGGGCATCCTGCGCGAGATGTTGCGCGTCGGCCGCGAAGCGGTCGTGTCGTTCCCGAATTTCGCCTACTGGAAGAACCGCATGGCGGTGATGGCCGGCCGCATGCCGGTTTCGGAAGATCTTCCGTACGAATGGTTCGACACGCCGAACCTGCGGTTTTTCACGCTGTTCGATTTCGAGGCGCTGTGTGCGCACATGGAACTGGTGGTGCGCGAGTGCCGGGTGCTCGACGAACACGGTCGCCTGGTCACCGAGGAACCCAACTTCCTCGGCAGCGTGGCCGTGTATCGCCTCGCCGCCGGCTGACGGCCAGACTACAGTGGTGGCGGGACGGCGCTTGACTTCGCGCGGCGACTTACGCGGCCGCGAGGCGGCCCTGGCGGCGGCGGTCGAGCCACCACGCCAGCGCCGGCAGCAAGGCCACCGAGCCGGGCAGCAGCAGCACGACGACATACGGCGAGACGTGCGCCAGGGCACGGACATTGGCCATCAGCTGCGCGCGCTCGGCGGCCGTCCATTGCCCGCCGTTGCGCGGCTTCATCAGCAAGGGCACGAGTCCGCGCACCTGGCGCATCTCGGCCAGCAGGACGTCTCGCTCGCGCTTCTGCGCATCGAGCCAGCTGGCCGGAATCGGGATGCGCAGCCCTCGGCGCGTCGCGGGTTTCTTGTCTTCTGTCATGTTTGCGGCATTCTGGTCAGTGCCAACGCGAGCGCCGTGCGGCTGCGCTGCCACAACTGAACGCCCAGCCACGCGCGGCGCGCCCAGCGGAAGGCCACGCGCGGACGCACGATCGCGATGCCGGCAACGAGCGCCAGCGGCACCAGCGGATGCGCCGCCACCCAGCGTCCTGCCGTGCGCACGGCGTCGGCCAGCGCGAAAGCCGGCGCCAATCCGCGCGCCTGCACCGTCGCCTGTTGCCGCAGCGCGGTGCTTTGCTGCAGCAGCGCCTGCTTGCGCAGCGCCAGGTCAACGGCGCTCATGCGTCGCCCCGCAGCGCATCGCCGTCACGGCGCAGCTCGCCCAGACTGGCGACGAACAGCGCCGATGGCCGGCGGGCGAAATGCCGGGCGACCAGCGCGCAGACGGTGCCCGCGCCGATGAAGAGCGCGGAAAAGATGCCCAGTGCCAACGCGCGCTGGGTCTCCCACAGCAGTACGGTGACCAGCATGGCGACGAAGATCAGCCCGGTCAGCAGCATCAACACGGCGGCGATGCCATACATGAGCGCAGCGGCAACGCGCTCGCGCTCCTCGGCGACTTCGAGGCCGAGCAGCGACAGGCGGTTGGCCGCGATCGCGACCAGCGTCGCGGCGAGGCCGCGCGCCGAACCGGCCAGCCCTGCGCTCGCGCCGCCTTCGGTGGTCATCGACTCAGCGACGACCGATCAACAGCCCCACCAGCAAACCGACGCCCGCGGCGATGCCGACGGACTTCCAGGGGTTGTCGTGCACGTACTCGTCGGTGGCATGGGCGACGGCTTTGGCGCGATGGGCCACCGCCTCTTCGAGCTCGGCGAGCTTGATCTTGGCCGACGCCAGGTGATCGGCGGTCTTGGTGCGCAATTCGGCGATGCGCTCGCCGGCCTGGCCGGCGGTGGCGCGCAGCAGTTCCTCGGAATCGGCGATCACCAGACGGATATCCGCCATGAGCTTTTCGCGGGTGATTTCGGTCGCAGTCGTGGTGTCCATGGTGCATGTCTCCGGAAGAAGCGGGAATCGGTGCGGGAATTATGCACGTGGTGACGCGGTTTTCCGGGGCCAGGCCAGTGAGTAATCCACGATCAACGGTGCATGGTCGGAAAAACGCTGCGCCTTGTACACCGACACGGCGCGTGCCTTGGCGGCGAGTCCCGGCGTGGCGATCTGGTAGTCGATGCGCCAGCCGACGTTCTTGGCCCACGCCTGGCCGCGGTTCGACCACCATGTGTAGGCGTCGCCCGTATCCTCGGGGCGCAGCGTGCGGTGCACATCCACCCAGCCATGGGCCAGCAGATCGCCCAGCCAGGCGCGCTCCTCGGGCAGGAAGCCGGAATTCTTCTGGTTCGACTTCCAGTTCTTCAAATCCTTTTCGGTGTGGGCGATGTTCCAGTCGCCGCAGATCACCACGTCGCGCCCGCTGGCGGCAAGCAGCGCCAGCCGTGGGCGGATCTTCTCCATGCAGCGGAATTTCGCCTGCTGCCGCTCCTCTGAGCTGGAACCGGACGGCAGGTACAGCGACACCACCGACAGGGTGCCGAAATCCGCCTGCAGGTAGCGGCCCTCGGCGTCGAACTCGCGATCGCCGAAACCTTCGACGACGGCATCGGGCTTGCGCCTGGCATAGAGCCCGACGCCGCTGTAGCCCTTCTTGTCGGCGCAATGAAAGGCGGCCCAGGAAAATCGCGCCGGCGCCTCGCGCATGGCATCGATGTCGGCCTGCTGGGCTTTGATCTCCTGCACGCAGACGATGTCGGCGCCATTGCCGTCGAGCCATTCGAAGGCGCCCTTGGAAGCCGCCGAGCGGATGCCGTTGAGGTTCAGCGAGACGATGCGGAGCATGTAGAATCGGCCGGGAACATGGGAAATCCGAACGAGTTTAGCCAGGAATTCATCGCCTTCGCGTGCCGCCATGGCGTTCTGCGCTTCGGCGAATTCACCACCAAGGCCGGTCGCCGTTCGCCATATTTCTTCAACGCCGGGCTGTTCAACGACGGCGCCAGCCTCGATGCCCTGTGCACCGCCTACGCGATGGCCATCGAACGCGCCGGCCTCGCCTTCGACGTGTTGTTCGGGCCGGCCTACAAGGGCATTGCGCTGGCGGCCGGCACCGCGATGGCACTGGCGCGGCGCGGCCGCAACGTGCCTTTCGCCTACAACCGCAAGGAAGCCAAGGACCACGGCGAAGGCGGCACGCTGGTCGGCGCGCCGCTCGCCGGGCGCGTGCTGATCATCGACGACGTCATTTCCGCCGGCACTTCGGTGCGCGAATCGGTCGAGCTGATCCGCGGCGCCGGGGCCGAACCCGCCGGCGTGGTGATCGCGCTGGACCGCCAGGAACGCGGGCAGGGCGAGCACTCTGCCGTGCAGGAAGTCGAGAATAGCTACGGGTTCCCCGTCATAAGCGTGGCGCGCCTGGCCGATCTGATCGACTATCTTGCCGGCAACGCCGAGCTGGAACGCAACCTCGCCGCAGTGCGCGACTATCGCGCGCGCTACGGCGTCTGAGAGGAGACCGTTATGCGTCTTTCGACCCTTCGCATCGCCCTGTCGGGCCTCGTGCTGACCGGCAGCGCCGGCTTGGCGCTGCCCGTCGCCGCGCAGTCCGTGATCTATTGCTGCGACGATGCCAGCAACAAGAAGGTCTGTGGCGACTTCCTGCCCAAGGAATGCCAGCGACGGGCCTACGAGGAACGCGATGGCCGCGGCTTCGTCATCAAGAAGGTCGAAGCGCCGCTGACGCCCGAGCAGCAGGCCCGGCGCGATGCCGAGATCAAGCGCAAGGCCGAGCTGGAGCAGCAACGGATCGAGGAAAGGCGCCGCGACATGGCGCTGCTGTCCACCTACGCCGACGAGCGCGATGTCGACGCCGCGCGCGACCGGGCGCTGGCCGACATCGACAAGCTGGTCAAGCAGGCGGAGAAGGTGCTGGCCGACAGCACGGCGCGGCGCGCCAAGGTCGAGCAGGAAAAGGAGTTCTACAAGTCCAAGGCGCTGCCGCAGCAGCTCAAGGACCAACTGGCGCTGGCCGACAAGGATGTCACCGTGAAGCGCGCGGCCGTCAATGAGCGGCTGGCCGAGCGGCAGGCAGTGACCGACAAGTTTGCGCAGGAAAAGCGCAAGTTCGTGCTGCTCAAGCGCGGCAAGGCGGCGGCGGAAGAAGAGGCCGCCAAACCCAAGCGCGAAGTGGTGGTGCAGGCCAACGAAGGCGCCGCCAGCGAGGTGCGCAATGCGTCGCCGGCCGGCGAAGCGGGCGCCGCACCGGCCGCGCCTGCCGCCCCGGCACCGGCGACTCGACCCGAAGACGAGAAGTAGGCGTCGGCAGATCGTGGGCGGCGCGATGCGCCGTGCCACCACCACTGTAGTTTCGCGGCGCCACGCGGCGCTTACCGCTTCAGTCGCGCCTGCAGCAACTCGCCGACCTGCTGCGGATTGGCCTTCCCCTTGGCCGCCTTCATGACCTGACCGACCAGCGCGTTGAAGGCCTTTTCCTTGCCGGCGAGGTATTCCTCGACCGACTTCGGGTTCGCCGCCACGACCTCGGCGACGATCGCCTCGATGGCGCCGGCATCGGTGATCTGACGCAGGCCTTGGGCCGCGATGATGGCGTCGGCATCCGGGCCCCCGCCGTTCCATAGCGCGTCGAAGACCTTCTTGCCGATGTTGTGCGAAATCGTGCCATCGGCGATGCGTGCGACCAGCCCGGCGAGTTGGGCCGGCGACACGGGCGCGGCAGCGATATCGCGTTCCTCGCGGTTGAGCCGGGCGGCCATGTCGCCGAGCAGCCAGTTGGCCACCGGCTTGGCCTGGGCCGCACCCGCGAGATCCACCGTCCGCTCGAAAAAGTCGGCCAGCGCACGCGTCGCGACCAGCGATGCGGCGTCGTAATCCGACAGGCCGAACTGCGCCTGCCAGCGCGCCTGCATCGTCGCGGGCAATTCGGGCATCGCGGCACGCTCGGCGGCGATCCACTCGTCGGAAATCGCCAGCGGCAGCAGGTCGGGGTCGGGGAAATAGCGGTAGTCGTGCGCGTCTTCCTTGCTGCGCATGGCGCGCGTGACGCCGCTGTCCGGGTCGAACAGCACGGTCGCCTGGCGGATCGGCCGCCCGGCTTCGATCTCGTGGATCTGCCATTCGATCTCGTAGTCGATGGCCTGCTGCATGAAGCGGAACGAATTGAGGTTCTTGATCTCGCGGCGCGTACCCAGCGGCGCCCCCGGGCGGCGCACCGAGACGTTGGCATCGCAGCGGAAACTGCCTTCCTGCATGTTGCCGTCGCAGATGCCGATCCACGTCACCAGCGCATGCAGCGCACGCGCGTAGGCGACCGCCTCGGCGCTGGAGCGCATGTCGGGCTCGGTGACGATCTCGAGCAGCGGCGTGCCGGCGCGGTTGAGGTCGATGCCGCTCCTGCCGTGGAAATCCTCGTGCAGCGACTTGCCGGCGTCCTCTTCGAGATGGGCGCGCGTCAGGCGCACGAACTTCTCTTGCGCCGTCCCGCCATCACTGTATTTCGCCGTCAGCCCGCCGCCCGATACCACCGGCAGCTCGAACTGGCTGATCTGGTAGCCCTTGGGCAGATCGGGGTAGAAGTAGTTCTTGCGCGCGAACACCGAGCGCGGCGCGATGGTGCCGCCGACGGCCAGGCCGAAGCGGATGGCACAGACGACCGCCTGCCGGTTGAGCACCGGCAGCACGCCGGGCAGCGCCAGGTCGACGGCGCAGGCATTGGTATTGGGCGCATCGCCGAAGGCGGTCGAAGCGCCGGAAAAGATCTTCGAGCGCGTGAGCAACTGGGCATGGGTTTCCAGCCCGATGACGACTTCCCAGGTCATGAGTAGTTCTCCGGCATGCGCAGATGCCAATCGGTCGCGCGCTGGAACTGATGCGCGACGCCGAGCAGGCGTGCCTCGGAGAACCACGGCCCGAGCAGTTGCAGGCCGACCGGCATGCCGCCTTCGCCAAACCCGCAGGGGATCGACATGCCGGGCAGGCCGGCAAGATTGGCAGAGACGGTGTAGATGTCGGCCAGGTACATCTGCACCGGATCGGCGGACTTGGCACCGATGGGAAATGCCACCGAAGGCGTGGTCGGCCCGGCGATGACATCGCACTGCGCGAAGGCGTTGCGGAAATCGTCGGCGATGAGCCGGCGCACCTTTTGCGCCTGCAGGTAGTAGGCGTCGTAGTAGCCGTGCGAGAGCACGTAGGTGCCGACCAGGATGCGCCGCTTGACCTCGTCGCCGAAGCCTTCGGCACGCGAGCGCGAATACATTTCCGTGAGATCGGCGTACTCGGCGGCGCGGTGTCCGTAGCGCACGCCGTCATAACGCGACAGGTTCGAGCTGGCCTCGGCCGGCGCGATGACGTAGTAGGCCGGCACCGACAGCGCCGAATTGGGCAGGCCGATCTCGCGGGTGATCGCCCCTTGCCCGCGCAGCACATCGAGGGCCGCCTCGACGGCCGCCCGCACGTCGGCGTCCATGCCCTCGCCGTAGAACTCGCGCGGCAGGCCGATCACCAGGCCGTCCAGCGGCCGGCCCAACTCGCGCGCATAGTCCTCGACCGGTCGATCGAGCGATGTCGAATCGCGTGCGTCGAAGCCCGCGATGGCGCCGAGCACGAGTGCCGCATCCTCGGCGCTCCTCGCCAGCACGCCACCTTGGTCCAGGCTGGAGGCGAAGGCGATCATGCCGTAGCGCGAGACGATCCCGTAGGTCGGCTTGATGCCGCTGATGCCGCACAAGGCCGCCGGCTGGCGGATCGAGCCGCCGGTGTCGGTGCCCAGCGCGACGGGCGCAAGGCCCGCTGCCACGGCCGCCGCCGATCCGCCTGATGAACCGCCGGGGACGCGTGCGGTATCCCACGGATTGCGCGCCGGGCCGAAATGCGAGGATTCGTTCGACGAGCCCATGGCGAATTCGTCCATGTTCGTCTTGCCCAGCATCACCAATCCGGCGGCGTACACCCGCTCGATGACGTGTGCATCATAGGGAGCGACGAAATCGGCCAGCATGCGCGAGGCGCAGGTGGTCTTCCAGCCTTCGGCACAGAAGATGTCCTTGACGGCGATGGGAATGCCGGTCAGCGGGCCGGCATCGCCCGCGGCCAGCCGGGCGTCGGCCGCCCTGGCCTGCGCCAGCGTGCGCTCGGGATCGAGCCCGATGAACGTGCCCAGCGTCGTGTCGTGGCGGCCGATGCGCGCGAGGCAGTCTTCCGCCAGCGCCACCGCGCTGGTGCGACCTGCGCGCAGATCCGCGCCCAGCTGCTGCAGCGACCGCTTGATCACTCGATCACCTTCGGTACGAGATACAAGCCCGCTTCGGTTTCGGGTGCGACGCGCTGGAAGGCTTCGCGCCGATCGGATTCGCTGACGATATCGTCGCGCAGGCGTTGCGTGATGTCCATGGCATGCGCCATTGGCGCCACGGCAGAGGTATCGACCGCCTGCAACTGCTCGATGAAGCCCAGGATGCCGTCGAGCTGCATACGCGCGGCATCGACCTCGGCCGCCGACAGGGCCAGCCGCGCCAACTGCGCGATACGTTCAACATCTTGATTCGTAAGGGACATGAGCGCCTGTGCGGCCGCCACGGCAGCATCATCCGCGCGGCATTCGAAAGCCCGTTAGGTTATCATAAGCGCCTTGTTCGCCGCGCCCCGCCGCGGTGCCTGCCGACGGTGCCTCCGTCGGCTTTTGACGCTTTCGCGAAAGACACGATGTTCGGTTTCCTGCGCTCCTATTTTTCCAACGATCTTGCCATTGATCTCGGCACCGCCAATACGCTGATCTACATGCGCGGCAAGGGTGTCGTGCTCGACGAACCCTCCGTCGTGGCCATCCGCATCGAAGGCGGGCCCAACGCCAAGAAGACGATCCAGGCGGTGGGCAGGGAAGCCAAGACGATGATCGGCCGCAACCCCAAGGAAATCTCGGTGATCCGCCCGCTCAAGGATGGCGTCATTGCCGATTTCACCGTCACCGAGCAGATGCTCAAGCAGTTCATCAAGCGGGTGCACGAGTCGCGGCTGTTCTCGCCCAGCCCGCGCATCATCATCTGCGTGCCGTCCGGCTCGACGCAGGTGGAACGCCGGGCGATCCGCGAGTCGGCGCTCGGCGCCGGCGCCTCGCAGGTCTATTTGATCGAGGAGCCGATGGCTGCCGCGATCGGCGCCGGCCTGCCGGTCTCGAACGCCACCGGCTCGATGGTCGTCGACATCGGCGGCGGCACCACCGAGGTCGGCGTGATCTCCCTGGGCGGCATGGTGTATGCCAGCTCGGTGCGCGTCGGCGGCGACAAGTTCGACGAGGCCATCATCTCGTACATCAGCCGCAACTACGGCATGCAGATCGGCGACAACAGCGCCGAGAACATCAAGAAGACCATCGGCTCGGCATTCCCCGGCGCCGAGGTGCGTGAAATGGAAGTCTCGGGCATCAACCGCGCCGAGGGCATTCCGCGCAAGTTCACGATCTCGTCCAACGAGGTGCTGGAAGCGCTCTCCGAGCCGCTGAACCAGGTCGTCAAAGCGGTCAAGGATGCGCTGGAGAAGACGCCGCCGGAACTCGGCGCCGACATCGCCGAGCGCGGCCTGGTGCTGACCGGCGGCGGTGCCCTGCTGCACGACCTGGACCGGTTGCTCACCGAAGAGACGGGCCTGCCGGTCATCGTCGCCGATGATCCGCTGACGTGCGTTGCACGCGGTTCGGGCATCGCGCTCGAAAAGATGGACAAACTCGGCAATATCTTCGCCTACGAGTGAGCCCCGGACTGGTAGCTTGACGGCGCGCGGGCGACCGCCCGCCGTTTTGGTCCGTATTGCTCCCTCGTCAGGAAGGTCCCCCTTGTCGTGATGTCCGTCGCCGGCCATACCCCGCCGCCATTTTTCCGGCGCGGCCCGGCGCCGCTCGCGCAATTGACGGTCTTCGTGCTCGTCGCGCTGGCGCTGATCGTCGCCGACGTCCGCTTCGACGCCCTGCAGCAGGTCCGTCGCGCAGCCGGCGTGGTGCTCTCGCCCGTGCAACAGGCGCTGGCGTTCCCCGCCAGCGCGACGCAACGCCTGGCCGAGTACTTCACGTTGCTGTCGACTGCGCTGACCCAGATGCGCGACCTGCAGCGCGAGCAGGCGGAAGCGGCTCCGCGTTTGCTGCGCGAAGGGCATCTCGAAGACGAAAACCGGCGGCTGCGCGCTCTGCTCGACCTGCGCGAACGGCTGCCGGTGACCGGACGGGTCGCCGAAGTGCTGTATGCCGCGCGCGATCCGTTTTCCCGCCACGTCATCATCGACAAGGGCTCGCAGCACGGCATTGGCGAAGGGAATGCGGTCATCGATGCCGGCGGCGTCGTCGGCCAGGTGGTGCGCGTGTTTCCGCTGACGGCCGAAGTCGCGCTGCTGACCGACAGCAACCATGCGATTCCCGTCCAGGTCGAGCGCAACGGCCTGCGCGCGGTGCTTTTCGGCGCCGGCGCCGGCCGCCTCGAACTGCGCTACCTCGCGGCCAACGCCGACGTCGTGCCCGGCGATCGCATCATCACCTCGGGCCTCGACAACGTCTATCTGTCCGGCCTGCCGGTGGCCAGCGTGCTCGGTCGCGACAACGACAGCGCGCATGCGTTCGCCCGCGTGTTGTGCGAGCCGCTGGCCGGCGTCGAGACGCAGGGCATGGTGATGGTGTTGCCGCCGCCACCGGACAAGCCGGCGTCGCCGGAAGGTTTCGAGGCGCCGCGTGCGCGCACTGCGGAACCCTCGCCGCGCGAGAGCATGGGCAAGCGGGGCGTCAGGCCATGACGGGATCGCAGCCCACGCACGCCTCGCGTCGCATCCTGCGACCGGCGCAACCGATGTTCATCTTCGCTTCGCTCGTCGTCGCCTGGCTGCTCAACCTGCTGCCGCTGGGCCGTCTGCCGGGCGTTCCCGATTGGTGCGCGCTGGTGCTGTGCTTCTGGTGCATCCACCAACCGCTGCGCGTCGGCATGAGCGCGGCATTCGCACTGGGCCTCTTCACCGACGTCGCGCACGGCGGCGTGCTCGGCCAGCATGCATTGGCCTATGTGCTGCTCGCCTTCGCAGCGGGCGGGCTTTCACGCCGCATCCTGTGGTTCCCGCTGGTGCAGCAAGCCCTGCATGCGCTGCCGCTGATGCTTGGCGCCACGCTGGTGACATGGCTGGTGGCGCTCGCCTGCGGGCGGGAACTGCCCGGATTCGGCGCGTTGCTTTCGCCACTGGTCGGCGCCGCCTTGTGGTCGCCGCTGACCTTGCTCCTGCTCACGCCGCAATACCGCCCGGAGAGCAAGGACGAGGATCGTCCGATCTGATCGAAAGCGGCCATGGAGTTTCGCAATCCCGAGGAAAGCCTGGAACACTTCCGCCGCCGGCTGTCGGTGGCGGCTGCCCTGGTGCTGGCCTGCTTCCTCGCGCTGTTCCTGCGATTCTTCTGGTTGCAAATCGTCCGTCATGACTACTACAGCACGCGCGCGGAGGAGAACCGCATCACGCTGGTGCCGATCCAGCCGAACCGGGGCCTGATCGTGGACCGGCATGGCGCCGTGCTTGCGCGCAACGATGCCGGCTTCACCATCGAGATCGCGCCGGCCAAGGCCGGCGATGTCGAAGCGGTGATCGACCGCCTGGCCGAGGTCGTGCGCATCGAAACCAGGGACCGCAAGCGCTTTCGCAAGGTGCGCGACGAGAACAAGGGCATGGAGTCGATTCCGATCCGCACGCGCGTCGGCGAGGAGGAGGTGGCGAGGTTCATTGCCCAGCGCTATCGCTTTCCCGGCGTCGAGGTGCGCGCACGGCTGTTCCGGCAATATCCGCAAGGCGCCTTTGCATCGCACCTGCTCGGCTACATCGGTCGCCTGTCCGAGCGCGACTTGGAACGCGTGGAGGCCGCCGAGGCTACCGCGAACTACAAGGGCACCGACCATTACGGCAAAGCCGGGCTGGAGCAGCGATACGAATTCGCCCTGCACGGCAGCTCCGGCGTCGAGCAGGTCGAGGTCAATGCCGGCGGCCGCGCGGTGCGCACGCTGGCGCGCACGCCACCGGTGGCCGGCGACAACCTGACGCTGACCGTCGATGCCGGCCTGCAGGCGGTGGCGGAACAGGCATTCGGCGAGCGCCGCGGTGCGCTGGTGGCGATCGAGCCCTCCACGGGCGGCGTGCTGGCGCTGGTGTCGATGCCGAACTTCGACCCGAACCTCTTCGTCGAAGGCATCGACGGCCAGAGCTGGAAAGAACTCAACGAATCGCCCGACAAGCCGATGGTGAATCGCGCATTGAACGGCGCCTACCCGCCGGGCTCGACGTTCAAGCCGTTCATGGCCCTGGCCGCATTGACCACCGGCAAGCGCCGGCCCGAGCAGGCCATCGCCGACCCGGGCTACTTCACTTTCGGCAACCACACGTTCCGCGACGACAAGAAGGGCGGACACGGCATGGTCGACATGTACGCCTCGGTCGTGCATTCATGCGACACCTACTATTACATCCTCGCCAATGACCTGGGTATCGACGCGATTTCGCGCTTCATGGGCGAGCTGGGCTTCGGCTCGCGCACCGGCATCGACATCGACGGCGAATCCGAAGGCGTGCTGCCGTCGCAGGAATGGAAGAAGCGACGCTTCAAGCGTCCCGAGCAGCAGAAGTGGTATGCCGGCGAGACCATCTCGATCGGCATCGGCCAGGGATACAACGCATATACGCCGATCCAGCTCGCCATGGCCACTGCCACGTTGGCCAACAACGGCGTGATGTTCCGGCCGCACCTGGTGCAGTACATCACCGACACGAAGACCGGCCAGAAGACCTGGGTCGAACCGCAGCCGCTGAAGACGCTGCCGTGGAAGCAGGAGCATATCGACGTCATCAAGAACGCGATGGTCGGCGTGGTCAAGGAAGGCACCGGCGCCAAGGCCTTTGCCGGCGCCGGCTATCAGGCGGCGGGCAAGACCGGCACGGCGCAGACCTTCTCGCTCAAGGGTGGCGACACCAAGACCTCGCACCTTTCCGAGCATTTGCGCGACCACGCCTTGTTCATCGCCTACGCGCCCGCCGACGCGCCGAAGATCGCGCTGGCGATCCTCGTCGAGAACGGCGGCTTCGGGGCGCAGGCCGCGGCCCCGATCGCGCGCCAGGTCTTCGACTACTACCTGCTCGGCGAACGCAAGGACACGCCGGCGCCACGCATCGAATCGGCCATCGAAGCCGATCCACCGGAGTGATGCCACGATGATCCGCCGACTCTGGGACCGCCTCGTCGCGCCGCTCGACCCCTCGCTGATGTTCCTGACGACACTGCTGGTGCTGATCGCGCTGGGGTTGATGGCCAGCGCATCGCCCGAGCGCATGGAGCTGCAATTGCGCAACCTGGCGCTGGCGCTCGTGGTGATGCGCGTCATCGCGCAGGTGCCGCCGCAGCGGCTGATGCGCCTGGCGGTACCGGTCTATGTGCTGGGCATCGCCTTGCTGATCGGCGTCGCTTTGTTCGGCGATATCTCGAAGGGTGCGCGGCGCTGGCTGAACCTGGGCTTCACGCGCGTCCAGCCTTCCGAGATGATGAAGATCGCCATGCCCTTGCTGCTCGCGTGGTTCTTCCAGCAACGGGAATCGCTGCTGCGCCCGGCGGACTGGATGGTCGCCGTCGTCCTGCTGCTGCTGCCCGTTGTGTTGATCGCCCGCCAGCCCGACCTCGGCACGGCGGTGCTGGTGCTCGCGTCCGGCTGCTACGTGATCTTCCTCGCCGGACTGTCGTGGAAGGTGATCGCGGCGCTGGCCGTCGCCGGCGTCGCGGCGTTGCCGCTGGGCTGGTCGCTGATGCACGACTACCAGCGCGACCGCATCATGACGCTGCTCGACCCGGAGCGCGACCCGCTGGGCAAGGGCTTCCACATCATCCAGTCGACCATCGCCATGGGCTCGGGCGGCCTGTTCGGCAAGGGCTGGTTGAACGGCACCCAGACGCAGCTCGATTTCCTCCCCGAGCGGCACACGGACTTCATCTTCGCCGTGCTGTCCGAAGAATTCGGGCTGCTCGGCAATCTGCTCCTGCTGCTGATCTACGCGCTGTTGATCGGCCGCGGCCTGATGATCGCGGCCAATGGGGCGACGCTGTTCGCACGGCTGCTTGGCGGCGCGGTCACGCTGATCTTCTTTACCTATGCCTTCGTCAACATGGGCATGGTCTCGGGCATCCTGCCGGTGGTTGGCGTGCCGCTGCCGTTCATCAGTTACGGCGGCACCGCGTTGCTGACGCTTTTCATCGGCATCGGCATCCTGATGTCGATCCAGAACCACCGCACGTTGGTGCAGAAATGACCCCGCTGCAGGCGTGGCACCTGCTGGCGACCTTCACGCTGCTCTTCCTCGCCGGTTGTGGCAGCACGCCGCCAAAGCCGGCGCCGCAGTCCGGCGGCTATTACCAGGACGACGGCCCCGGCGCGCACCCGCCGGTGAACCCCGACGTCGTGCCCGATGCGGTCCCGCGGCACGAGCCGCCGCACCGCTTCGCCAACCGCCCGTATGTCGTGCTCGGCCGCGCCTATGCGCCGCTGGCGCCAGGCAGCGCCTATCGCGCCCGCGGCACGGCAAGCTGGTATGGCCGCAAGTACCACGGCCAGAAGACATCGACCGGCGAGACCTACGACATGTATGCGATGACCGCTGCGCACGCCACGCTGCCGCTGCCTTCCTATGCGCGCGTCACGCATGTCGGCAACGGCCGCAGCGTGGTCGTTCGCGTGAACGACCGGGGCCCGTTCCACGACGACCGGGTGATCGATTTGTCATGGACGGCGGCGCACAAGCTCGGCTTGCTGGGGCCGGGCAGCGCGCTGGTCGACGTCGAGAGCATCCATCCGTCGGGTACGCTGCCAACGCACGACGATCAGGGGCTGGCGCGCGCGATCGCCGAAACCACGCCGCCCGGCCCCCTGCCGGCAAGCATCGAGCAAGGACGAACATGGCTGCAACTGGGCGCCTTCGGCCAGCGCGAAAACGCCGAGAACTTCCTCGCACGCATGCAGCGCGAGCTCGCCGACAGCCCGCACGCGGCCCTGCTGGCGATGCGCGGCGAAGCCGGGTTGTACCGCATCCGGCTCGGACCGTTCGTCGATGGTGCGGCCGCGCGTGACGCCGCGGAGCTGCTGCGCGCGCGGTTCGGCCTGACGGCCGTACCGGCCAGGCCTTAAACTCGGTCCATGAACGCCGCCGCACCGGCATCGCCGCTGCTTGAATTCCCCTGCGATTTCCCGCTCAAGATCATGGGCGCGGCGCGCGACGACTTCGCCCAGACCATCGCCGCGCTGGTGCGCGCGCACGCACCGGACTTCGAGCCCGCGACCATCGAAATGCGACCCTCCCGTGCCGGCAACTACCTCTCGCTGACCTGCACCGTGCGCGCCACGTCGCAAGCCCAGCTCGACGGCCTTTACCGCGCGCTCTCCGCCCACCCGATGGTGAAGATCGTCCTGTGAGCGCCGCGGATTGCGCCACCTTCGTCGTGCGCCGCCTCGGCCGCGCCGACTACAGCGAGACGTTCGCCGCCATGCAGGCCTACACGGCCGCACGCGGCGACGACGGTGCCGATGCATTGTGGCTGTGCGAGCACCCGCCGGTATTCACGCAAGGATTGTCCGGCAAGCCCGAGCACGTTCTCCAAGACATCGGCATTCCGGTGGTGCGCATCGATCGCGGCGGACAGGTGACCTACCATGGCCCGGGGCAACTGGTGGTCTACCTGCTGCTCGATCTGCGTCGCCGCGGCCTCAGGGTACGCGAACTCGTCGGCCGCATCGAACAGGCCCTGATCGACCTGCTGGCCGGCTACGGTATCCCTGCGAAGCGGCGCGAGGGCGCGCCGGGCGTCTATGTCGGCGACGCCAAGGTCGCGGCGCTCGGCCTGCGCATCAAGAACGGCTGCAGCTACCACGGCCTGGCACTGAACGTCGACATGGATCTCTCGCCCTACGCGGCGATCAATCCGTGCGGCTATCCGGGCATGGCGGTCACGCAACTGCGCGATCTCGACGGCCCGACCGACCTCGTGCGCATCGGCGACGATCTCGTGCGTCAATTGGAATTGCAGATCCCATGAGCCATATCCCGGGCGAGAAGCAGAAGGGCGCGGAAAAGACGGCGCGCATCCCCATCAAGATCGTGCCGGTCGACGCGCCGCTGAAGAAACCGGAATGGATCCGCGTGCGCGCCGCGCAATCGGCATCGCGTTTCGGCGAAATCAAGACCATCCTGCGCGACCACGGCCTGCACACCGTCTGCGAAGAGGCGACCTGCCCGAATATCGGCGAGTGCTTCGGCAAGGGTACGGCGACATTCATGATCCTCGGCGACGTGTGCACGCGGCGCTGCCCGTTCTGCGATGTCGGCCACGGCAAGCCGCTGCCGCCGTCGGCCGACGAACCCGCCAAGCTGGCCGCCACGATCGCGGCGCTGCGCCTGCGTTATGTCGTCGTCACCAGCGTCGATCGCGACGACCTCAAGGATGGCGGCGCAGGCCATTTCGCCGCCTGCATCGCGGCGATCCGCGCCGCCTCGCCGGCCACCGTCATCGAGGTGCTGGTGCCGGATTTTCGCGGCCGGCTGGCGGTGGCGCTCGACGCACTGGGTACGGCGCCGCCGGACGTGATGAACCACAACCTCGAGACCGTGCCGCGCCTCTACGCCGAGGCGCGGCCGGGCGCCGACTATGCGCATTCGCTGCGCCTGCTCGCCGAATTCAAGGCGCGCCATCCGGCGCTGCCGACCAAATCCGGACTGATGGTCGGCCTGGGCGAGACCGACGCGGAGATCATCGAGGTCATGCGCGACCTGCGCGCCCATGATGTCGACATGCTCACCATCGGCCAATACCTGGCGCCTTCCGGGCACCACCTGCCGGTGCGCCGCTATGTGCACCCGGATGTGTTCAAGCACTTTGCCGACGAAGGCGCGGCCATGGGTTTCAGCCATGTCGCCAGCAGTCCGATGGTGCGCTCGAGCTACCACGCCGACGCCCAGGCGCATGGCGCGGGCGTGGTTTAGACTCGGCCCACACTGACAAACGCCTCGGGGGACGGGCATGAAGGTCGATATGCGCAGCATCTACCGCTTCACGCCGTTCGAGTACGTTGGCGCACTGCCCACCGGTGGCGACGTGTATTACGAATGTGCGTGCGGCGGTATCGTCAGTTCGGTGAGTTTCACCAAGTCGGCGTGCGAATGCGGCAATGTCAGCGGCGGCGGCGGCAGCACCACCGTGCAGGACGCCGCGAAGGTGAAGCCGCTGCGCGGCAAGCTGCGCTGAACCGCCGGCGCGCGCCATCGCGCGCCGGCCCCAAACTACAGTGGTGGCGGGACGGCGCTTCGCCGCGTCCGCATGATGCCGATTCGACATGCAGCTCAATCCCGCCCAGCGTGAAGCCGTCGCCCATCTGGACGGGCCGCTGCTCGTGCTCGCCGGCGCCGGCTCGGGCAAGACCGGCGTCATCACGCAGAAGATCGCCGCGCTGATCGGCGAGCACCGCATCCCGGCGCACCGCATCGCCGCGATCACTTTCACCAACAAGGCGGCGCGCGAGATGCAGGAACGCGTCACCCGGCTCGCCGGCGCGTCGGCCGAC
This sequence comes from Rhodocyclaceae bacterium, assembly GCA_044230495.1. Lineage (GTDB taxonomy): Bacteria > Pseudomonadota > Gammaproteobacteria > Burkholderiales > Rhodocyclaceae > JADJEF01. The sequence goes on along the minus strand of JBGARB010000026.1, from coordinate 13,527 downwards.
GGCGCCGTCATCAGCACCTTCCACAGCCTGGGTGTGCGCATCCTGCGCGAAGAAGGCACGCAGCTGGGCCTCAAACGCGGCTTCTCGATTTTCGATGCCGCCGATGCGCTGGCCTTGGTGCAGGAGCGCGCCGGCAACATCGACAAGGCGCGCCTGCGCCTGCTGCAGCAGCGCATTTCGCTGTGGAAGAACGCCATGCTCGATGCCCGCCAGGCGGCCGCTGCCGCGCAGGACGAGCTCGACCATGCCGCCGCCGCGCTGTACGCCGAATACGATCGCGCGCTGGCGGCCTATCAGGCCGTCGATTTCGACGATCTGATCCGCCTGCCGGTGCGCCTGTTCGAAACGCACGAGGAGGTGGCCCAGCGCTGGCGCAGCCGCATCTGGCATCTGCTGGTCGATGAATACCAGGACACCAACCGCTGCCAGTACCGTCTGATGCAATTGCTCACGCAGGGGCGCGACGCCTTCACCGCCGTGGGCGACGACGACCAGTCGATCTACGCCTGGCGCGGCGCCAGTGCCGACAACCTGCGTGCGCTGGCCACCGACTACCCGCGGCTGACGGTCATCAAGCTCGAACAGAACTACCGCTCGACCGGCCACATCCTGCACGCGGCCAATGCGCTGATCGGGCACAACCCGAAGGCCTTCGACAAGCGCCTGTGGTCCGAGCACGGCAGCGGCGCGCCCGTGCGCGTGCAGACCTGCCGCGACGGCGACGACGAAGCCGCCTGGGTCGCCGCGCAGATCGCCACGCAACGCTTCACGCAGCGCACGCGATTTGCCGACTACGCCGTGCTCTACCGCGGCAACCATCAGGCGCGCGCCTTCGAGCAGGCACTGCGCGCGCAGAACGTCCCCTACGTGATCTCCGGCGGCCAGTCGTTCTTCGAACGCAGCGAAGTCAAGGATGTCATCGCCTACCTGCGCCTGCTCGCCAATGAGGCAGACGACCCGGCCTTCATCCGTGCCGTCACCAACCCGCGCCGCGGCATCGGCAGCACGACGCTCGAAGCGCTCGGCCGCGCCGCCGGCAAGCGCCACAAGCCGCTGTTCGAGACCATCTTCATTCCCGAACTGGACGAGCTGCCGCAAAAGCAGCACCTCCTGCTGCGCCAGTTCGGCGATTTCATCCGCCGCATGCAGGCGCGCGCCGCGGTCGATGCGGCCGGCACGGTGCTGGGCGATCTGCTCAATGCCGTCGGCTTCGAGGCGGCGCTGTTCGGCGCCTGCGAGCCGCGCGAAGCCGCCGCGCGCTGGGAGAACATCGTCGCGCTGCGCGACTGGATCGAGCGCAAGGGCATCGAAGAGAACAAGAACCTGCTGGCGCTGGCGCAATCGATCGCGCTGCTGTCGATGATCGACAAGACCGACGATAGCGCCGACGCGGTGCAACTGGCCACACTGCACGCCGCCAAGGGCCTCGAGTTCCGCCACGTCTTCCTTGTCGGCTGCGAGGAAGGCCTGCTGCCGCACCGCGACTCGCAGGATGCCGCGCGGCTTGAGGAAGAGCGCCGGCTGATGTACGTCGGCATCACCCGCGCACAGGCCAGCCTGACGGTGACCTGGTGCGCGCGTCGCCAGCAGGGCCGCGAGTGGATGACGCGCGAGCCCTCTCGCTTCATCACCGAAATGGGCGCCGCCGTGGTGTCGGCCAACGCGCAGGCCAACCGCGTGCCCGAGGGCGACGAAGCCCGCGCCCGCGCCCGCGCGCTGCTGGCACGCTTCAATCCGCCGAAATCATAGGTCGGCGGGCGCGAATGCGCCGTCCCGCCACCACTGTAGTTTGGCGCCGGCCGGCGCGTCAGCCGGGTGGATCGTCCGCCGCATCGAGCACGCGCGGCGGCTGGCTCATGACATGCAGCACGAACGCCATGCTGGCGAGGAACACCGTCGTGGCGATCAGGCTGGCGGTGATCACCGAGGCCTTGCCCAGATGGGCGAAGGCCCAGATCGTGCCGCCGCCCGACACCACGGCAAGCACCACGCAGGCGACGGCAAGCCCGAACAGCCATTTGCGCACGGCGTTGCGCGGCTGGCGCGGACGCGTATCGGTCATGAAGCGCCGTCCCGCCACCACTGTAGTTTCAAAGCACGACGGGGAGCCGCGCGGCTCCCCGTCTGCTCGCGCATCAGCGGGATTATTTCGGCTCGGCCAGCTTGCCGCCGGATTGATTGGCCATGTGCACAATGGCGCGGGCCAACTCGGTATCGGTGGCGTCGGCCGCGCCACCCTTGGGCGGCATGGCGTTCTTGCCGGCGATCGCGGACTTCAGCAGGCCGTCGAGGCCGAGCTTGAGGCGCGGCGCCCACGCGGCAGTATCGCCAAGCTTCGGTGCGCCGGCCGCGCCCGTCGCATGGCACGCGAGGCAGGCGGTGGAGTAGAGCGCTTCGCCCGTGCGTTCGGCCTTCGGCCCGCCGCCACCGGCTTCGAGCTTGACCTTGGCGACCGGCGCAATGCGCGCGGCGACAGCTTCCTGATCGGTCGGCTTGCTGCTGGCCCCCGCCGAGCGCGCAATGGCAATGGCGAAATAGACGAACGCAATACTGCCCACCGCGATGACCAGTGCCCATGCGGCGATCTTCTGGAAATTGAATTCTTCGAATTTGGATGACATGGGCTGGCCTCGGCTGTGGGCACCCGGCGGGCGCGAGAACGCCGGCGATTATAGCGACGACGGGGTGGGGTGAAGCATGCTCGGGTAGAATGCGCCCCGGCCCGCCGTCAGGCGCCGCCGCCGTGCGCTCGTAGCTCAATGGATAGAGTACTGGCCTCCGAAGCCAGGGGTTGTGGGTTCGATCCCCGCCGAGCGCACCATCCAGCCCTCAGCCTTTGCGTGACTACGCGTGCGCTGCCGACGATGGGATTGCGCGGCCAGTCGCAATGGGCCCGCCGATGCAACTTGCTTCGACACGATGGTCTCGACGGTCGTCGATGAGCGGAATCGCGTTGCCGGGTTGCTCGATGCCGTCCACGACCAGCCTCACCCGCGGCGCGCATGTCGGGTCGCCGGCCACCATTTGCACGATGGTGAGGTGATAGGGGGTTTCCCGATAGCGATAGTGGATCTTGAATTCGCGCCAATGCGGCGGCATGCAGGGGGCGACGTACAGGCTGGTGCCTTCGAGCCGCAGGCCGAGCAGCGACTCCACCAAGAGGCGGTACATCCAGCCGGCCGAGCCGGTATACCAGCTCCAGCCGCCACGCCCGACGTGCGGCGCAACGCCATAAACATCGGCGGCGACGACGTAAGGCTCGGCCTTGTAGGTCGCGACGCCTTCCGCAGTCAGCGCATGATTGACCGGATTGATCATGGCGAGCAATTCCCACGCGCGCTCGCCGTCGCCGAGGGCAGCAAAGGCCATGGCAGCCCAGATCGCGCCGTGGGTGTATTGACCGCCGTTTTCGCGCACGCCCGGCACATAGCCGCGGATGTAGCCGGGATTGAGGAGGCCGCCGTCGAAGGGCGGATCGAGCAACTGCACAATGCCGCGGTCGCGGCGTACCAGCAACGCGTCGAGCGACTGCATGGCCAGACGTGAGCGTTCGATATTCTCGATGCCGGACAGCACCGACCAACTCTGCGCGATTGAATCAATGCGGCACTCCGCGTTGGCGGTGGAACCCAGCGGCGTGCCGTCGTCGAAGTAAGCGCGGCGGTACCAGTCACCGCGTCGAACTCGCCTTCGGCTTCATCGAGCGCATGCGCATCGCCCACGGCGAAGGTGACGCGCCCTTCCAGTCCTTCGTTCTCGGCAAAGCGCGTTGCTGCCGCAATGAACGCCGGGCTGTGGTCGACGCCAAGCGCACGGCCATCGAAGTCGGGGCGGCGGGCCAGCGCGCGCACCACGGCGCCCGTGCCGCAGCCGATTTCGAGCACGCGCGCGCCGGCCGGCAGCTTCAGGCGTTCGGCGTACTTGTCGAAGAGCCGCGTGAAGACTTCGTTCTTCGCCCGGCCCTCGAGCCGCGCAATCAGCCGTTCGATCGCCGCGTCTTCTAGCTCATTGACGTAGCGATGCGGGTCGCGCGCCACGCTACCAGGACTTGTAGGGCAGGAACTTGCCGCTCAGCGTCACCAGCACCCGATCGCCCTTCGGGTCCGGCTGACGTTCGATGTTCATCGAGAAGTCGATCGCGCTCATGATGCCGTCGCCGAACTTCTCGTGGATGATCTCCTTGATGGTCTCGCCATACACGTTGATCATTTCGTACCAGCGGTAGATCACCGGGTCGGTGGGGATCGCCTTGTCCCATTGCTTGTTGGGGAACTGCTGCAGCGCCAGCGACACGTCGGGGCCGAGGCCAAGCAGCGCCGCCACCTTGTCGGCGGCGTCCTTTTCCAGATGGTTCATGCCAAGGCAGGCAGAACAGGTGAATTCGGGGGACAAGCCCGCCGCCTGCGCCACCTGCGCCCATGTCAGGCCCTTGGCCAGCTTGGCATCGAGAATGGCGTCCTTCATCGCGCATTTTTTCATCGCAAATCTCCTCGTCAGGCGGCGTGCCGCCGAAAAAAAGGGGGTGGCAAGCCACCCCCGGGGAATGCCTGGATGGCGCCGGATCAGGCGGCGGCGCGGTACATGCGGGCGTGGAAGACGCCGCTGCCTTCGAGGCGATGCAGCGACTTGGCGACTGCCAGCACGGCCAGATCGACGAAGGGCTCGACCAGCACGACGCTCATGTAGGCGGCGCCGAATGCCGCCACCTGCGCCAGGTTCTCGGCACCGAAGCCGGCACCGTAGAACGCCCAGAAGCCGACCCATGCGACGACGCCGGCCTGATAGGTGGTCGACAGCTTGAAGGCCTGCGCGTAAGTGACGTCCTTGTAGGCCGTGTTCGCCGGGATCACGCGCCGCGCCAGCAGATGGATGCCGGCCAGCGGCACCAGCAGCGTGGTCAGGTTCATGCCCAGCTGCGGCAGGTCGGCCGGCGCCAGCAGCAGGCCTTGCAGCGTCAGGCCGGCGGCGAGGCCGATTGCCGCGGGCGCGGCGCCGAACATCAGGAACAGCGTCGAGCCGAGGATAAAGTGCACTTCCGACACGCCGACCGGATAGTGCGGCAGCACCTCGAAGAAGAAGAACACCATCAACGTGGCGATCAACGAGCGCACGGCGAGCGCCGTCACGCCGTCGCGGCGCATGGCATCCAGCGCCAGCTTGCCGGTCACTGCCAGCGCGCCGCCGGCCGTTGCGAATCCGAGTGCCAGCTTTGCGCCGACCACTACGCCTGGTTCAATATGCATGAGGACTTCCTCCTGGGCTGCTGAGACGGGGACACCAGTCGCCGATCGACTGTCGCGGCCATTGTGCGAAGTTGCCCGACCCCTGTCCAAGACGATTTTCCGATGCCTCCGATAGGATTCGGTTATGCACAGTTCGCCCCACATTGGAAATCGCCGTCGCCAAAACACAGTCGTGGCGGGACGGCGCATCCTCCGCCCATGACCCTCCACCTTTCGCTCGCCGACGCCCGCGCGCTGCATCTCGCCGCGCAGGGTCTCGCCGCGCCGACGCGGCGCAAGGCCGCGCCCGGCGACGTGCTCGCCGCCATCCGCCGCATGGCGCTGTTGCAGATCGACACCATCCACGTCGTCGCCCGCAGCCCCTACTTCGTGCTTTGGAGCCGGCTCGGCGCCTTCGAGCCGGCGTGGCTCGACGACGCGCTTGCCGGCGGCCGGCTGTTCGAATACTGGGCGCACGAAGCCTGTTTCGTCCCCATCGAGGACTACGGCCTGCTGCGCCACCGCATGCGCGATCCGGCCGCGATGGGCTGGAAATACTCCTTGCGCTGGATGCGCGAACACCGCAGCGACATCCGCAGGCTGCTTGCGCAGATCCGCACCGGCGGTGCCGTGCGTTCCGCCGATTTCGAGCGTCCGGCGGGCCGCAAGGGCGACGGCTGGTGGGACTGGAAGCCGCACAAGCGCCACCTCGAAGTGTTGTTCACTGCCGGCGAACTGATGGTCGCCCGGCGGCAGAATTTCCAGCGCGTGTACGACCTCGCCGAACGCGTGCTGCCCGGCTGGGACGATGCGCGCGACCTGCCCGCCGCAGCCGATGCCGAGCGGCAGATGATCCGCAACACCTGCCGCGCGCTGGGCGTCGTCAGGGCCGGCTGGGTCGCCGACTACTACCGACTGCGCCGCGGCAAATATGATGCCGCGCTGCAGGCGCTGGCCGACGCCGGCGAACTGCTGCCGGCGCGCATCGAGGGTTGGCAGCACGACGTGTTCGTCGATGCATCGCTCGCCCGCGCAGTCGATGGCAGGCCGCCGGCGCCGACCGTGACCACCCTGCTCTCGCCCTTCGATCCCGTCGTGTGGGATCGCAAGCGCGCCCGCGAGCTGTTCGACTTCGATTACCGCATCGAGTGCTACACGCCCGCGCCCAAGCGCGTTTTCGGCTACTTCGTGCTGCCCATCCTCAGCCGCGGCAAGCTCGTCGGCCGGCTCGATGCCAAGGCCCACCGCAAGGACGGCGTGTTCGAGGTCAAGGCCCTGTACCTCGAAGCCGGCGTGCGGCCCGGCGCCCGGCTCGCGCGCGAGGTCGGCGCCGCCATCGCCCGGTGCGCCGCGTGGCATGGCACCCCGCAGGTGGTCGTCGGGCACAGCACGCTGCCGCTGGACGTCTGATCGACCGCTACCAAACTACAGTGGTGGTGGCACGGCGGTTACCGTGATCCGTGTCGCGACGCACGGATCAAGCGCCGCGACAGCGTGTGCGGCGAGCGCACGGACGGCCCCGGCCGAGTCCACGGGCGCGTCGATCAGCCAATCGGCCAAGGCACCGGCGGGATGGAAATTCCACTCAGTCGGCGCGACGATCACGTAGTCGGCGATGGTCTCGCCCTCGAGCGTGATCTCGTGCATCAGCAAGCCGCGAGCTGTCGCCACCAGCGCGCGGCCGACGCCCGTCGCCATCGCTGCGGCGCTGACGCCACCGGCCTCGCGCAACGGATCGGACCGCTGTGCCGCATCGCGCACGCCGGACGTGAAATCCAGCGATTCGCGCCCGCCCGCCCACGCCCAGACTTCGGCGCAGCGCGCCTGCCAGCGCGCCGCGAGCGGCCCGGCGTGAGCCGGGTTCCGCCCGGCGTAGCGCGCATGGGCGCCGGTTTCGGCCGGCTCACCCTGCCATGTCGGCCAGCGTGCCAGGGCCGCATCGAGGCGCGGCCACTGGGCCACCGTCGCATCGGCGTCGAGGTTGGGCAACAGCGCGTCGACGCATGGCAGCTCGGGCAGCGCGGCCAGCGCGGCAAACAGCGTCGGCCAGAAGGGATCGTCGAGCACGCGCGCCACGCCGGCGCGTTCGCCGCGGGCTGCCGCCGGCAAGGCGCGTTCGGCCAGGTCGCGGCGCGCCGGCATGTCGAGCGTCGGCGGCAGATCGAGCAGCAGGCGCCAGAGGTGTTCGCGCATGGCCTCGGCCGCCACCGCGGCGTCGACGTGCGGTGCGGTGTCTACGCCGCGTGCCGCAGCCAGCGCCAGTGTCGCGGCGCGTCCCTGCGCCTTGCCGCACAGTGCGAAGAGGGAAGGCACCAGCGCCACGGCGGCATCGGCCGGGCGGCCGATCAGCGCCGCTGCCACGTGTGGGCGTTGCGAAACGAGTTCGACATCGACGATGCGTCCGTCGTGCCACGCCACGCCGAGCGCGATCTCACCGGCATCGAGAACGGTCACGGTGGCGTCGTGCCGGGCACCGGCAACGTCATGGTGAACAGTGCACCGCCGCGCGGCTGGTTGGCCGCCTGCAGCCGGCCGCCGTGGCGCTCGACGATGCCGTAGCTGATCGCCAGGCCCAGACCCGTGCCCTTGCCGGCCGGCTTGGTGGTGAAGAACGGATCGAACAGCTTGCCCAGATGGTCGACCGCAATGCCGGGGCCGTTGTCGCGAAAGCTCAACACCGCTTCGCCGCCGTCGATGGTTGCGGCGATCTCCAGTCGCGCCGGGCGCGTGTCCGGATTGGCCGCGGTGGCGTCGGCGGCGTTCTGCACCAGATTCATCACCACCTGCTGGATCTGCCCGGGCGAGCCGTCGATGATGATCTGCGCCGGCAGGTCGGTCGTGACCTCGAACGTCCCGCTGGTCGCCTTGCCCACCCAATGCACGGCGCGCTCGATGACGCCGACGAGGTCGAAGGCGTGGCGCTCGTTGCGGTCCGTGGCCGAGAAGCGCTTGAGCGCATCGACGATGTCGCGCGTGCGTTCGGCGCCCTCGATCATCGCGTCGATCAGCGAGGGCAGGTCCGCCAGCATGCGGTCGATGTGCAACTCGTCGCGCAGCGCGCCATGCGCCGCCGGGGACGCTTCGCCATGCACGGCAGCCAGGTAGCGCGTCAGGCGCTCGGCATAACGCTTCATCACCACGGCATTGCCGTAGACGAAGCTGATCGGATTGTTCAGTTCGTGCGCCACGCCGGCCACCAGCCGGCCGAGCGAGGCCATCTTCTCGGAATGGATGAGCTGCTGTTGCGTCGTCTTGAGGTTGTCGTGGGCGCGACGCAGCGCCTGATAGGCGCGGCGCAGTTCGCCCACCGGCCTCCCGGTGATGACCTGCCCGAGCATCTTGCCGACGCCGCTGTAGCGCGGCGTGCAGTTCATCGACACCGTGATGACGGAGCCGTTGGCCGCGCGCAACTGCATTTCGCAGTCTTCCACCGGCGTGCCGTCCTGCCCGGCGAAGACCTTCGCGGCATGCTGGCGCGAGCCTTCGTCGGCGAACAACTCGAACACCGCATGGCCGTGCAGGGCATCGGCATCGACGCCGAGCAGCGAGGCCAGCGCCGGGTTCACGCTCTCGATGGTGCCGGCGCGATTGCAGACGATCAGCAGGTCGGACATCGAGGTCAGCACCGACGAGATGAACTGCTGCGAATCCTCCAGCGCGGCGTTCTTCTCTTCCAGTGCCGCCTCGTATTCGAGCAGGTCGGCATAGACCTCGTCCATCTTGCGGATGACGTCGAGCCAAACGCCTTCCTCGGCCGAGGCGCCGGCTGCAGCGGCAACCGAGCCGAGCGGATTGGCGGATGGGGGGGAAATCTTCATCAATGCACCGTGCAGACCATGCAGGGGTCGAAGCTGCGGACCACATGATGCACGATCGCCGGTATCGCGCCGGCATCGGTCACGGCCAGGCCGGCGAGCGCCTGCTCCAGTGCGCCGGGCTGGCCGGCGGCATCGCGCGGCGAGAAATTCCACGTCGTCGGCGCGATGATCTGGTAATTGTGGATGCGCCCGCGGCGCACGCTGAGCCAGTGGCCGAGGGCGCCGCGCGCGGCTTCCACCAGTCCGGTACCGACCGTCTCGTCGGCCAGGTGCGCCGCGATGCAGTACGGCTCGCCGGGCCGCAAGCACGCCAGCCAGCCCTCGACGGCGAGCATCACGCGCGCGGCCTCGATCAGCCGCGCCGCCACGCGCGCGGCGACGCTGCCGCCGTGATCGGCCACCAGCGCGCGCGCCAGCGGCTGCCCGGCGACGACCTGCCGCGCCAGCGCGCCGGTCTCGACCACGCGGCCGCCCAGGCGCGGCGCCTTGCACCACGAATAGCCGGCGGGGTTGTCGGCATCGGGCACCGTCGCGCTGTGCGCCGGATGCTCGGCACTGCCGGTGGCGACATACCAGCCGTGCGACGTGTCTTCGCGAACCTGCGCGGCATCGAAGGCGGTGGGCGCGCCGTCCCAGACGCCGGCGGGAAACAGCGCGCCATCGTCTCCGGCGTAGGCGCCGACGCAAAGAAAGATGTCGCTGCCGCGGCCCACGCGCCACAGATCGAGCGCGTCGGCGAGCGCGACGAATCGCGCGAAATCGGCGCCGGCCGCACGCGCGCACAAGGCCGTCAGCGCCTCGCGGCTGGCGATGGCGACGACATCCTCCAGCGCGGCGCCGTAGCAGCGCTGTTCGAGAAAGCGCCGGAAGGCACGCACGAGGCGTTGCAGGCGCATGATCTCCGAGCCCTGCAGCGGTCGGGTGGAACCGCCCGGTTGCAGCGCCAGCGTATGCGGCCACTTGCCGGCGAGCAGGCCCATGCAATCCATGAAGCCGGCGCGTGCGGCGAGGAACTCGGCGCCGGCGCTGCCCGACACGGCGCGAAAGCGCGCCGCCGTGTCGCCGAACCATGGCGCCGCGGCGTAATCGGGCCGCGCAAAGTCCGGCATGAAATAGAGATAGAAATGCGTCAGGTGGTCGGCGACGTTTTCGACCGCCAGCGCGATGTTCGCCGCCAGCACGCCATTCGGCGGCGGCCGGATGCCGGCGGCATCGGCCAGCGTGCGCGCGGCGGCAGCCGACTGCGCCACCGAGCAGATGCCGCAGATGCGCGGCACCAGCGTCAGCGCATCCTGCGGCGCCTTGCCTTGCAGGATCTGCTCGAAACCACGGTACAAGGGCGAATTCACGTATGCCGCGGCGACGCGGCCGGCGACGATGTCGAGCGTCACCTCGAGATCGCCCTCGACGCGATTGAACGGACCGACGATCCTGCGCACCGGCGTCGGCGCGCTATCCGCGGTACTCATTTACCGGGCCGCTTGACACGCGGCGCGCGCAACAGATGGTCGGCCGTGGCGTTCTCCTTGACGCGCTGCGGCGTCGCCGACTTCGACAGCGCCGCCAGCGCGACGAACCACGCCTTGGGCATGTCGGCCGGCAGGCCGATGGGGATGCCGGCGATTTTCGGCGTGAGCTCGAAAGGATGCCCCGGGTCCTCGAAGCCCGGCTCGGTGCAGCGGATGCAGGCGTAGCCGCCGCGCAGGCAGGAGCCCTCGCCGTTCCACAGCCGCTGGTTGCAATCGGCATGCGCCTGCGTGCCCTTGCAGCCCATGTGTTCCATCAGGCAACCCTGGTCGGAGGGCTTTTCGGCGCTGGCCTTGAATTCGTAGTATTCGTTGCGCGGGCAGCCGTGATGGACGAGCTGGTCGGAGAAGAAGCGCGGCCGCGCGAATTCGTCGAGGTCCGCAGCGCCGAGGCGATCGCGCGCGAGCAGCGTCAGCGTTTCGGTGATCCAGTCCGGGTGCGGCGGACAGCCGGCGATGTTGATCACCGGCAAGCCGCCGGCAGCGCGGAAATTCGGTCCGAGCAGGCCGCCACCGGTGGCACCGTCGAATTGCAGGCCGCAGGCATCGGCGGGATTGATGCCCGCCGAGGTGATGCCGCCGTAGGCGGCGCAACTGCCGATGCCGACGACATGCTGCGCGCGCTGCGCGATGTCCTGAATCCAATCGCGCATCGGCCGGCCGCCGGCCAGCCGATGGTAGCCGCCGCTGCCGTGCGGGCCGCGCAGCACCGCGCCTTCGAGCGCCAGCACGTCGACGCGGCGCACGCCGCGCGCGCATTCGTCGAGCAGCGTCAGCGCCCCGTCGAGCGCCGCTTCTGACAGGCTCGGATGCCAGAGCAGCTCGATGCCTTCGTCGGCGAGGGCGGCGAGCGGCGCACCCTTGGCGCCACCCAGCCACGACAGCGTGCAGCCGCCGCAACCGCCGGACTGCAACCACAGCAGGTTCACGGCGGACAACCTCGAACCTCACGGGGCAGGCAAGGCGCACAGCCGTCGTTCGCCGCCCGCTTTGACTCCGTGTGCACTGTGCTCCTCGTGGCGTATCTGCTTTTCATCACCCGATCCCCAGCCGTTCGAGCTTCATGCGCAATCCCACGCGCGTCAGGCCCAGTTCGTCGGCCACGCGCGTCTTGTTGCCATGGTGCCGGGCCATGCATTCGCGCAACGTGTCGGCCTCGAGCCGTTCGATGCGCTCCTTCAGCGTGCCTTCCTGCCCCAGCGTTCGTGCGCGGATGCCCAGACGCGGGGACAACGCATCGACATCGAGCGTGTCGCCGTCGGCCAGCGCGAGCGTGCGCAGGATTTCGTTTTGCAGCTCGCGCACATTGCCCGGCCAGGCATGCGCACGCAGGCGCTGCTGGGCGGCGACGGTGAGCTTGCGTTGCGGCATGACCGAGGCGCGGATCAGCGCCTGGGCGATCAGCGGAATGTCCTGCGGCCGCTCGCGCAGCGGCGGCAGCGTCAACGTCACGCCGGCGATGCGGTAGTACAGGTCCTCGCGGAAGCGGCCGGCCGTCACATCGGCTTCCAGATCGCGATGCGTCGCGGCAATGATGCGCACATCGACCGCCACCGGCCGCGGACTGCCCAGCGGCCGCACTTCGCCTTCCTGCAGCGCGCGCAGCAGCTTGACCTGGAAAGCAGGGGACGTGTCGCCGATCTCGTCGAGGAACAGCGTGCCGCCATCGGCCTGCTGGAACAGCCCGATGCGGTCTTCGTGCGCGCCGGTGAAGGCCCCCTTCTTGGCGCCGAAGAGTTCCGCCTCCAGCAGCGTGTCTGGCAATGCGCCGCAGTTCTCGACGACGAACGGGCGCGCGGCCCGCGGGCTGGCGTAATGGATGGCGCGCGCCAGCAGTTCCTTGCCGGTGCCCGATTCACCGCCGAGCAGCACCGATAGCTCGTGCGCGGCGATGCGCTCGGCCATCGCGCAGACGGCATTGAGCGGGCTGTCGGCGGTGCGTGTCAGGCGGTCGAAGCCGGACTGCGCACGCACGCGGCCACGCCGCGTCGCGACGCGCTGCGCCAAGGCGTCGGGACTGTCGCGCAATTCGAGCGACAGGCGCTGGTTCTCCTGTTGCAACCGCCAGACCTGCGCCGCACCCTTCAGCGTCAGCAGGAGCTGGTCGGGATGCCACGGCTTGAGCAGATATTGCCAGATGCCGGCCTCGTTGATGCCGGCGATGATGTCCTCGGCCTCGCTGTAGCCGGAGAGGATCAGGCGCACGGTGTCCGGCCACTGCGTGCGGACGCGACGAAGGAACTCGACGCCGGAGGTGCCGGGCATGCGCTGGTCGGAGACCACGATGTGCACGAATTCGCGCGTCATGATCGCCTCGGCCTCGTCGGCGGAAGCGGCCGTGAGCACGGCGAATTCTTCTTCAAGCGTGCGCCGCAAGGTCTCCAGCGAACGCGGTTCGTCGTCAACGACGAGTACCACCGGCAGTGCGCCGGCCTTCATGTCGCCTGCTCCGCACCCGCCTGCCGGCGGGGCTCGCGATGGTGCGCGAGGTGCCGCGGTGTCCAGGCCACCGGTGCCTTGGTGACGAAGCGGTAACGGGCCACGTGATAGCTCGGATCGAAGCCGTAGAAGTTGCGCCGCATCTGCGCCAGCTCCTCCGCACGGTATGCCGCCAACGGCTTCTCGGCTTCGTCGCGAACACGTTGCGCGCGCTTGGCGGCCAGGCGCACGGCGAAGTCCGCCGCCGCCGCGATCTCGGCGGCGCGACGCGCGACATCGACGCGGAATGCCGCCCGGTCCCCGGCCAGCACGGCATCGGCGAAGCCGCAGCCCAGCGCGCCGGCGGCATCGAGCGGCAGGCGCTGGTGCATCAGGCGCGCCGCGCCCTCGGCGCCGACGCGCCGCGGCAGCAGGTAGGTCCAGTATTCCGAGCCGTACAGGTTGCCCATGTTCTTGTAGTGCGGATTGAGCAGCACGCCCGCACGCAACCACAGCAGGTCGGCGGCGCGGGCGAGAAACGCG
>JBGARB010000106.1:0-7052 GCA_044230495.1 Rhodocyclaceae bacterium | reverse complement strand
ATTCTCGGTGACGCGCAACTACGGCGCCACGGCCACCGACAAGGCGCAGAAACTGATCGGCAAGCTGGTCTTCGCCACCGCGTTCGTCGTGCTGCTGGTGCTGTTTGCCCTCGGCAGGCGGGAAGCCGTGATCGTCGGCGCGGCGGTGACGCTGACCCTGGCGGCGACGCTCTTCGCATCGTGGGCCTATGGCTTCACGCTGAATCGCGTGTCGCTGTTCGCGCTGATCTTCTCCATCGGCATCCTGGTGGACGACGCGATCGTCGTCGTCGAGAACATTCATCGCTGGAGCCTGCTGCATCCGGACAAGCCGCTGTGGGAGATCATTCCGCCGGCGGTGGATGAAGTCGGCGGGCCGACCATACTCGCCACCTTCACGGTGATCGCGGCCCTGCTGCCGATGGCCTTCGTCACCGGCCTGATGGGCCCCTACATGAGCCCGATCCCGATCAACGCCTCGATGGGGATGTTCATCTCCCTGGCCATCGCCTTCGTCATCACGCCCTGGCTGGCGCTGAAGATGATGAAGCCGGCGGCGCACGGTGCCGGACATGGCGAAGACAGGCTGGCGGGCAGGCTCGACACCTTCTTCCGCCGCCTGATGACGCCGCTGCTCGACCCGCGCACCGGCAAGGCCGCCCGGCGCAAGCTCTGGCTGGGCATCCTGGTGGCGATCCTGGCATCGGTCAGCCTCGGCTTCGTCAAGCTGGTTGTGCTCAAGATGCTGCCCTTCGACAACAAGAGCGAGTTCCAGATCGTGCTCGACATGCCGGTCGGCACGCCGCTGGAACAGACCGCGAGGGTGCTGCGCGAAATGTCCGCCGAGATCGCCCAGGTGGCAGAGGTGGCCGACTACCAAGCCTATGCGGGAACCGCGAGTCCGATCAACTTCAACGGCCTGGTGCGGCAGTACTACCTGCGCTCGGGGCCGGAACAGGGCGACCTGCAGGTCAATCTGGTCGACAAGCAGCAGCGCGATCGGCACAGTCACGCCATCGCCGTGTCGGTCCGCGACGCGGTGACGCGCATCGCGCTGCGCCATGGCGGCAACGCCAAGGTGGTCGAAGTGCCGCCCGGACCGCCGGTGATGTCGCCGATCGTCGCAGAAATCTACGGCCCGGACTACGCCGGGCAGATGGCCGTGGCGCGGCGCGTGCGCGAGGCCTTCGGCGCGACGGCCGACATCGTCGGCATCGACGATTCGATCGACGAGGATGCGCCGAAGATCGTGCTTCGCGTCGATCAGGGCAAGGCGGCGCTGCTCGGCGTGGCGCAGAAGGACATCGTCGATGTGGTACGCATGGGCTTGGCCGGCGAGGACGTGACGCCGGTCCACGATGGCGATGCCAAGTACGAGATCCCGGTGCGCATCACCTTGCCGGCGGAGCAGCAGAACAGCGTCGACAACCTGCTCAAGCTCAAGGTGCGCGCGCAGCCGCAGTATGGCGGCGGCCTGGTGCCGGTGTCCGAGCTGGTCGAGGTGACGCCGGCCGTGCGCGAGAAGACCATCATCCACAAGGATCTGCTGCCGGTGGTGTTCGTCACCGGCGACATGGGCGGCAGCCTCGATTCGCCGCTCTACGGCATGTTCGACATCCGGTCGAAGGTCAAGGATCTGCCGCTGGACGATCTGCCGCGCGCCGGCGGCCCGCTTGCCGAATATTTCATCCGCACGCCGGCCGATCCGTATGCCGGCTACAGTCTGAAATGGGACGGCGAATGGAAGGTCACCTACGAGACCTTCCGCGACATGGGCGCGGCCTACGCGGTCGGCCTGGTGATGATCTACCTGCTGGTCGTCGCGCAATTCCGCAGCTATCTGGTTCCGCTCATCATCATGGCGCCGATTCCGCTCACCATCATCGGCGTCATGCCCGGCCATGCCCTGTTCGGCGCCCAGTTCACGGCCACCTCGATGATCGGCATGATCGCGCTGGCCGGCATCATCGTGCGGAACTCGATCCTGCTGGTCGACTTCATCAACGAACAGGTGGCCGCCGGCATGGATTTCGCCGAGGCCGTCATCCAGTCGGCGGCGGTGCGCGCCAAGCCGATCGTGCTCACCGGCCTCGCCGCCATGCTCGGCGCCCTGTTCATCCTCGACGACCCGATTTTTTCCGGGCTGGCCATCAGCCTGATCTTCGGCATCCTGGTATCGACCGCGCTGACGCTGGTCGTGATCCCGGTGCTCTATTTCGCGGCCATGAACGGCCGGCTTTTTCCTTCCAGGGAGTCAACATGACCATCAACCGCGTCGTGCGCATCGTCGCCGGCTTCTTCATCCTGCTCTCGCTGACGCTGGCGCACCTCAATGGACAGGCGGACATCACGCAGCTGTCCTGGCTGTGGTTTACAGCCTTCGTCGGCCTCAACCTGTTCCAGAGCGGATTCACCGGCTTCTGCCCGATGGACACCATCCTCAAGAAGCTGGGCGTGCCGGAGACGGCACCCTGCGCGACCGGCCGCTGCGGCTGAGCGTCGTCGCGCAACGGGTGTAACGCCCGTTACAGTGGCGGCATAATCGCCACATGTTCCGTTTGCGCAACAACGGCAGCACCTGGCGCGTTCTGCTGATTCCGTTGGCTGTCCTGGCATTGGGCCTGGGCATGTCCGCCTACGTGTGGCAGCGGTTGCGCGCGAGCGAGGACCATCTCGCGCAGGTCCGCTTGCAAGAGCGCCTGCGCGGCATGGCGGCGACGATCGATCAGCGTCTTGCGCGCATCCGCCTGGTCGGCGATGCGGTGGCCGGCATTGTCGGCCTGGGCGGCACGCCGACGGCAGCCCAATGGGCGCATCTGGCGCACACCATGCAGCTCGCCACGACGCCGGGCATCATCGGCTTTTCGTACGCCACCACTGCGGCGCGCGATGGCGTCCTCTATTCGGCACCGATCGTCCGCGCCCACGCGATGAGCGGACGAACGATCGCCCAGGCCGGGCAGGATCTGATGCTCGACGTGCGCTCCGGGGAGTCGCTGCGCCAGGCCTTCGCGCTGGGGGCGACGCGCATGTCGCCGGCGATCGCCGGCCCGGGCGGCCGCCAACTGCTGCAGTTCTCGCCCGTCTATTCGGGGCGCAGCAATCCCTCGAGCACCGAGATGCGCGAGGAACGCCTGACCGGCATGGTGGTCGTCGAAGTCGATCCCGTCGATCTGGCGATCACGGCCATCGAGGAGTTCGGCAACGGCGTCTATGTCGGTGTTTTCGATGGCGACACGGCCGGGCAACCGCACAAGCTGCTTGCCGAACTCGGCCACGCCGGACCGATGCCGTTCAGCGCCGACCGCTCGATTACTTCTGGCGACCAGGTCTGGACGCTGCGCGTGGGCTATCGCGAAGCGGCGTTCGCCGAGCTCGACCGCACCCGGTCCAATCAGGGACTCGTGACCGGACTGTCGCTGACCTTGTTGCTGGCGATCTCGGCCGCCTACCTGACCGTCGGGCGCGACCGGCTGCGCCGGCGGGTGCGTGCGCTGACGGCGGCCTACCGCAACTCCGAGGTGCGCTATCGCCAGCTCTCCGAGATGTCGTCCGACTGGTTTTGGGAAACCGACAAGGACTTCCGCTTCACGCAGATCACCGACGGCGTGACCACCGCGGGGACGCAGCCATCGAAATACCTGGGCAAGACCCGCTGGGAGGTGGCTGTGGGCTGGACGCCGCAGCAGATCGCCCAGCACCGCGCGTTGCTCGAATCGCACCGACCGTTCCGGAAATTCGAATACGACATGCGCGCCGACGATGGCGGCCTGCGCCGCTATTCGATCAGCGGTGACCCGGTTTTCGATGAGCATGGGGGGTTCGCCGGTTATCGGGGCGTCGGCACGGATGTCACCGCTGCAAGGCGCATCGAGCAGGAACTCAAGGAAAGCCGCGATCGCCTGACGGTCGAAGTGAACGCGCGCACGGCGGAACTGCGCGCCGCCAAGGAGGCGGCCGAACGGGCCAACCTGGCGAAGTCCGAGTTCCTCGCCAACATGTCGCATGAGCTGCGCACGCCTTTGCACGCGATGATCTCCTTTTCGCAAATCGGCGTGGCCAAGGCGCTGGATGTGACGCCGGATCGACTGAAGGGCTATTTCGAGAAGATCCACGGCGCCGGGCAGCGCTTGCTGGTGCTCGTCAACGACGTGCTCGACCTTTCGAAACTCGAGGCCGGGAAGATGGATCTGGCGATCGGTCCCCACGATCTCGCGGTGCTGGCGCGCGAGGTCGGAGAGGAGCTGGCGCCGCTGATGACCGAAAAATCGCTGCGCTTCGTGGCACCTCCGGCCGGCATGCAGGCGCAGGCGGACGTCGATGGCGTGCGCATCACGCAGGTGTTGCGCAACCTGCTGTCCAACGCGATCAAGTTCTCGCGGCAGGGAAAATCCGTGCGCATCGAGATCGAGGCGGCCACCGTGCCGGTAGGCCGTCGCGCGTCCGACAGTATTGCCGAGCCGGGATGGCGGATGACGGTCTTCGACGAAGGCATCGGCATTCCCGACAGCGAACTGGAAGCGGTGTTCGACAAGTTCGTCCAGAGCAGCAAGACCAAGACCGGCGCCGGCGGGACCGGCCTTGGTCTGGCGATCACACGCGAGATCGTGGAGTCGCACCACGGGCGGATTCGCGCCTACAATCAAAATTCCGGCGGCGCAGCGTTCGAGGTCCTTCTCCCTGCGCGGTTCTCGCCACCGGCGACCGTATCGGGGTAACGCATGGCTTGGCAGGTCTTGGTCGTCGACGACGAACCGCTGAACCTCGAGATCATCGGTGAATACCTCGACGACGATGCCTTTGCGCTGACCTACGCGGTTGACGGCGAGGATGCCTGGGAGAAGCTGCGCGCCGCTCCCGCGCCGATCGACCTGATCCTGCTCGACCGCATGATGCCGCGGCTGAACGGCATCGATTTCCTGCGCCGCATCAAGGCGCAGGATGAGTACCGCGATGTGCCGGTGATCATGCAGACGGCCGCCGACAGCCCGACGCAGGTTCGCGAGGGCATGGCCGCCGGCGCCTACTATTACCTGACCAAGCCGTACGAGGCCAAGGTCCTGCTCGGCATTGTGCGTGCCGCGCTCGACGACATGGCCGAACGCCGCCAGGCGGCGCGCGATGTCGCGGCCAGCGAGTTTGTGCTGGGCATTGGCGACACGGCCGAATTCGAGTTCCGCACGCTCGTCGAAGCGCACACGCTGGCCGGCCGCCTTGCCGGCCTGTGCGAAGAAGGGGCGCCGGTGGCAATGGGTCTCACCGAACTGCTCGTGAATGCCATCGAGCACGGCAATCTCGGCATCACCTACGCCGAAAAGAAGGCGTTGCGCCTGGCCGACGGCTGGGAGGACGAGGTGGAGCGGCGGCTGGGCGACCCGGCAATGGGCGGCCGGCGCGCGCACATTCGCATCACCCGCACCGAGGCCGACATCACGTTTTGCGTCGAAGACCAGGGGAACGGCTTCGATTGGGGGCGCTACCTCTCCTTCGACCCCGAGCGCGCCTTCGACCCCAACGGTCGCGGCATCGCCATGGCCCGCCAGGCGGGCTTTTCCACCCTCGAATATTCTGGGCGCGGCAACGTCGTGCGGGCCACGGCGCGTGCGCGCCGCGGTGGCGCGGCATGATCCCGATCCGCGAGCTGGGGCTGAAGGTGCTCATCGTCGACGACACGTCGACTAACCGCCAGATCCTCGCCGTCTTTCTGCGCAAGCTCGGCTTCGCCACCTTGCTCGCCGAAGATGGTGCGCAGGCGGTGGCGACCTTTCAGGCCGAGCAGCCCGATCTCATCCTGATGGACGTCATGATGCCGGTGATGGACGGCTACGAAGCGACACGACGCATCAAGGCGATGTGCGGCACGCGCTGGGTGCCGGTGATCTTCCTGTCGGCGCTCGACAAGGACGAAAACCTGGTCGCCGGCCTCGACGCCGGCGGCGACGACTATCTGTACAAACCGGTGAACTTCGTCGTCCTCGATGCCAAGCTCCATTCCTTCGCGCGCACGCTCGAATGGCAGCGGCGGCTCGACGAAAACGCCCGCCGATTGCAGGAATACCACGACGTGCAGGAAGCCGAGCGGGCGCTGGCGCAGGACATCGTCGAGCGGCAGATGTTGCGCAAGGGGCTGTCCGACAAGGCCGTACGCCACTGGATGGCGCCGGCGTCGAATTTTTCCGGCGACATCGTCGCCGCAACGCGCGGCCCGACCGGCGACCTGTACGTCATGTTGGCCGATGCGACCGGGCACGGACTCGGCGCGGCCATCTGTACCTTGCCGGTCCTGTCGGTGTTCTACAGCCTGGCCGAAACCGGCGCCGCGCTGGCCTGGATCGTCAGCGAGGTCAACCACCAGTTGCTGGCGACGATGCCGGTCGGCCGCTTCGTCGCCGCCGCGGTGATCTGCGTCGACTGCACGCGCCATCAGGCCGAGGTGTGGGTCGGCGGGACGCCCGATGTGCTGCTGATTGACGCGCAAGGTGGCGTGCGCCAGCGCTTCCCGTCGACGCAACTGCCGCTGGGCGTCCAGGAGTTCGAAGACGACCAAGCCTCGCCGCAGCGCGTCGAGCTGTCCGCGACCGATCAGTTCGTCCTGCTTTCCGACGGGCTGGTCGAAGCGACCGATGCCGGCGGCCGGCAATTCGGCATCGATGGCCTGATTGGCGCATTGGCCGCTGCACCGCAGCCTGAACGGCTCGCGGCCGTGAAAAGTGCCGTCGGCGAGCACACCGGCGGCCTGGCGCCGCACGACGATGTGTCGCTGCTGCTGATCGACTGCGGCTGAGCGCTCCACGCGCCACGTCGCGGCGGCGGTTGCCCACTTCAGACGATCTGCAGCGCGCGGTGGTTGCGCACACGGCGTCGTGCGCGGACGTGCCGTTGGCAAACTACAGTCGTGGTGGCACGGCGGTTGGGCGCGGCGGGGCGCGTGAGCGACCGTACGCAGACGTGATCGCGGCGCGCGATGGCGGGGCGCTCCGCTGCGCTCGTGTCACCCGGCGCCGGCCGTCGGCCGGCGCTTCCTTCTCTACCCCGCTGCGCGGCGCACCCCGCCCGCGCTTGGGCGCGCCGTC